>CAYVDX010000562.1:0-3489 GCA_964450485.1 uncultured Calditrichaceae bacterium | reverse complement strand
GAAGAAGGGTTTTACGATTGCACCATCGGCGCCTGCCCGGAGGGGCACAAGCGGATTGTGGATGATTAGGGAAATTTTGGATAGAATCTGTATAATAATTGATTAGCCTGAACAATAAGTTTGGAGATATATGGCAGATCAAAAGAAGCTATTTCGAGAATTTATAAAATCAAATTCTATCGAAAACCAATTATGGCAAATAAATGATCTGAAGCTGATTGGAGAAGGTGGAAGTGGATTGGTCGATTCAGTTAGGATTCACAATTTCCTTATATTTAATTCCAAATTGCAATAATTAAGCTAAATATGTTAAATTACTTCAGGAAAAATATTTATAGGGTATTTGTGTAGCATCAATATTTTGGAAAACACAATGCCGGGTGTATTACCATTTGATTGATCCGGTTGTTTGTTTTTGGCGGAATTTCTGTCTGAGACGCCCGTTTTTTGGGCGTCGAGTTTAATTCCGCCTTGATTTTTTGGTTCTTTTGTATCAAGACAAAAGAACAAAGACGTTTTTGGACTGTACGAAAGTGCGGATGCGCTTCTAAAGCTGTTAGAGCTACACAAACACTTTATAGGTATTTACAATGATCTCTGACAAAGATAAAAAAGTGATTTTAGCCCTTGCTAAAAAATACAAAGTGAAACGAATGATCCTTTTTGGATCGGGCAGTAAAAATATCGCCAAAAACAGAGATATTGATTTGGCAGTTGAAGGCCTCCAGGGTAAATTGTTTTTTAAATTCTACAGTGAATTAATATTTAACCTTTCGCAACCCGTTGATTTGGTGGATTTAAGTCAAAAAAGTAAGTTTTCGGAAATACTTACTGCCGAAGGTATCCAACTGTATGGTTAAGCTTAAAGATAAAATTGAAGCCGAATATGAAAATATTGATAAACTAATTGCCGAATTGCCACAGAAAAACGAATTACCATTTCTACAATTTTTAGCGCTTGCCGGCGTCGCGACGGTTCTTCACAATTGTTACAATGGAATTGAAAACATTTTAAAATTATCCCTGAAAGAAAAGAATATTCCTTTACCGGATGGGGATCGTGGCACAAAGAATTATTAAAACTTGCTTTGAAGAATGAAATAATTTCCGAATCGACGATGGTCAAATTAGGTGAATATCTCGCTTTCCGACACTTTTTTAGCCATGCGTATGCCCTTGACTTATATGCGGATAAATTAGAGCCTTTAGTAGAAAATTTACAAGACGTTTACTCAGATTTTCAGAAAGATATTTTAATTTTTTTAGAAACATCAAACTAAAGCAAATATTTTAATTTTGGGTTGTTTGATTTTATGCAGCCTCAACGTTTTCTCAAAAATCATAAGCGTAAATTATTGATTTATTAAGATTAAATCAAAGTTTTTCAATACCCGTATTGCCCAATATTCCGATCCCCCAATTCCCCCACAGCCTGTTTACGATTCACTTTCCGTTTCCGCATAGCTTTCCAACGGCGGGCAGCTGCACATCAAATGGCGGTCGCCGTACGCATCGTCAATTCGCGCGGCAGCCGGCCAAAATTTGTTCGCGCGAACATACGGCAGCGGAAAAACCGCTGTTTCCCGCGAGTAAGAGTGCATCCACTTGTCTGCCGTTGCTTCGGCGGCGGTGTGCGGGGCCATTTTCAGCACATTGTCTTTGGGATCCGCTTTTCCATCCACCACATCCTGAATTTCCCCGCGAATGGCGATCAGCGCATTGCAAAACCGATCCAGTTCATTTTTTGATTCGCTCTCCGTCGGTTCCACCATCAGCGTGCCGGCCACCGGAAAAGAAACCGTCGGCGCGTGAAAACCGTAGTCCATCAGCCGCTTGGCAATGTCGCCGACCTCAACGCCGGCGGATTGTTTGAACGGCCGGCAGTCAAATATCAATTCATGCCCGACCCGTCCGCGCGCGCCGGTGTATAATGTCGGGTAATATTTTTCAAGCCGCGCTTTGATATAATTCGCATTGAGAATGGCATAGCGGCTGGCATTGGTCAGTCCGGTGCGTCCTAACAGACGAATGTACGCATGGGAAATCAGCAAAATGCTGGCGCTGCCCCAATGGGTTGCGGAAACCGCGGTGATCGCTTTGGGGCGATCCGTTTTGTGCAAAACGTGCCCGGGAAGATAGGGCGACAGGTGTTTTGCCGCGGTGATCGGACCCATGCCGGGACCGCCGCCGCCGTGCGGAATGCCAAAGGTTTTGTGAAGATTCAGATGGCAAACATCCGCGCCGATGAACCCCGGCGAGGTAAGCCCGACCTGGGCATTCAGGTTTGCGCCGTCCATGTACACCTGCCCGCCGTTTTGATGTACAATTTCGCAGACCTCGCGGATGCTTTCTTCAAAAACGCCGTGGGTGGAGGGATAGGTGACCATCAGCGCGGCGAGGTTTTCGGCGTGCCGCGCGGCTTTGGCTTTCAAATCGTCAACGTCGATATTACCGCGTTCATCGCACTGAACGATGACCACTTTCATGCCGGCCATGATCGCGCTGGCCGGGTTGGTGCCGTGCGCCGAAGACGGAATCAGGGTGACGTTGCGATGACCTTCGCCGCGATCTTTATGAAATGCGCGGATCACCATCATGCCGGTAAATTCGCCCTGCGCCCCGGAATTCGGCTGGAAGGAAATGTCCGATAAGCCGGTTAGCTCGCACAGCCAGCCGCCCAATTCACGAAAAATTTGCGCATATCCGGCGGCCTGATCTTCCGGAACAAATGGATGCAGCCCGGCAAATTCCGGCCAACTCACCGGCATTAATTCCGCAACAGCGTTCAATTTCATGGTGCAGGAGCCTAATGAAATCATCGAGTTCGCCAGGGTTAAGTCCTTGTCTTCCAGTGATTTAATGTATCGCATCATTTTTGTTTCTGTGCGATGATCGTGAAAAACAGAATGGGTGAGAAAATTGCTGCTGCGCGAGAGCGTCGCCGGAAAATTCGCGGTTTGCGTCGTCGAATAGCTTTCCCAATCGATGGCCGGCGCGGTTTGCCCAGGCGCGGCGGCAAAAATTTCCACGATTTTTTGCACATCCGCCGGGCGGGTGGTTTCATCCAGCGAAATGGTGATGTGCCGATCATCGATATAACGGAAATTCATTTCCGCGGCCAGCGCACCCTGGCGAATTTTTTCGACCAGTCCCGCACGGGGAAGTTTGATTTTTAACGTGTCAAAAAAATGCCTGTTTTCCTGGGAATAGCCCGTTTTTTCCAATTCCGCCGCTAAAATAGCTGCCAGCGCATGAACCCGTCGGGCGATATTTTTCAACCCGTCCGGGCCATGATAAACGGCGTAAAAACCGGCCATGTTTGCCAGCAACGCTTGCGCGGTGCAGATGTTCGAGGTCGCTTTTTCCCGGCGAATGTGCTGCTCGCGGGTTTGCAGCGCCATGCGATAGGCCGGGTTGCCGTGCCGGTCGATCGACAGGCCGATGATGCGGCCCGGCGTCTGCCGTTTGAATTTTTCGCGCGTGGCAAAA
>CAYVDX010000561.1:0-3493 GCA_964450485.1 uncultured Calditrichaceae bacterium | reverse complement strand
TCAGTATAAATTATAGCCCCAGCGGGGCGAAATATTTGTAACCGCGTAACGTCAGCTGTTTAATTAGAACAAATGAGGTGTTATGATTCGCTCGATAAAATGGCTTTGGGTCATCGCTCTCAGCCTGGTATTGCTTTCCTGCCAATCCGTGGAAAAACATTATTTAGCTTTTGATTCCGCAGAAGCGTTGCAAGCCGCGCTTCGCTGGTCGCCTGACGCCGAACCGCTGGTCAGCGCGCATCGCGGCGGACCGATGAAGGGCTTCCCGGAAAATTGTTTAGAGACATTCGAACATATTTTGAGCTATGCGCCCTGCCTAATCGAGTGCGATGTGCGTAAATCCAGCGATGGCGTTTTGGTGATGATGCACGACGAAACCCTAAATCGCACAACCACCGGCACGGGACCCGTTGCAAATTATACGCTTGCCGAATTAAAAGCGCTGCGGCTGAAAGATGATCGCGGCAAAGTGACGAAGTTTCGCATTCCCACATTGGCGGAGACCCTGGAATGGGCGCGGGATAAAGCAATTTTGGCGATTGACACGAAAAACGACGTGACGCCGGAAGCGATTGTCTCTGCCATTAAAACGCATAATGCGGAGGCTTACGCTTCGGTCATCACTTACAATTTACCGGCGGCGCAGCGGTATCACCAACTGAATCCGAGGCTGATGATTTCCGCGTCCGCGGTGGGCTACGAAAGCGTGAAGCGGCTGCTGGCCAGCGACATCGACAAAACCGTTTTGATGGGATTTGTGGGGGTGGGCGAACCGGATCGCGAGCTTTACGACATGCTGCATCGTAACGGCATCCGGGCGATTTTGGGAACGATGGGCAACCTGGATCGCCGGGCGGAAAAACGCGGCGTCAACGTGTATGTGGATTTGCTGCGAAATGGCGCGGATATTTTAGCGACGGATAACGTGCCGCTGGCAGCACAAGCGATTCGGAAGTTTATCGAAGGTCGGAAGAATTAAAAAAAGGATTTTAAGATTTTAATGGGTGGGAATTAGAGACATCCTCATATTTAAGGCATAACAAACTTTTAGAAAAGTTGCGATGTTGACATTAAGCCCTTTCTCAATTCTGGAAAGTTGTTGTTGGGAGATCCTTGCCTTTTGGGCGAGTTGGGATTGCGTCAACCCTGCTTTTTTTCTTTCTTCAAGTATTTGATTTGATAATTGAAGCAATAATTTTTCTTCCTCAAAGAACTGTTTGTAGTTGTGTAGCAAGCGTTATGAAAGCCGTTGAAACGGCTGCAAAACATTCAGTTCTCTTATTAACACCGGGTTTAAACCCGGTGTCAATGAGAAAAAAATCGAGCTAAAACAACCGTTTCAACGGTTTCTATATCCATAGCTACACAAATACAACTGTTTAAATTCTTTATCTTGAAGTTTTTGGTCTAAATGGTCGTTAAATGTGCTCAATTTTGTGACTCCTTTAAACGATTACAGCCAAATCAAGCGACCCGCCCGGGGTATGCGTTCAGGGCTTTCCCCAAAATTTCCATCGAACGTTTCATTGCTTTAACATTCAGCACAAAAGCGATACGCGCTTCGTCATTGCCAAGCCCGGGCGTGGCATAGAAACCGGCCGCAGGCGCCAGCATTACGGTTTCGTGATTATCGTGAAAATCGTTGAGCAGCCATTTGCAAAAGCGTTCCGCGCTGTCCACCGGCAATTTTACGACCGTGTAAAATGCCCCGCCGGGTTTTTGCGCGTAAACCCCGGGGATTTTTGCCAATTCCTCAAAAACAACCTCGCGGCGGGCCAGGTAATCACCGATCACTTCATCAAAATAAGATTGCGGCGTATCCAATGCGGCGGTTGCGGCAATTTGCTCCATGGTGGGCGGGCAAAGCCGGGCCTGACCAAAACGCAGCGCGGCATCCAAAATGCCCTGGTTTTTCGTCACCAGGCAACCCACGCGCGCGCCGCATGCGCTGTAGCGTTTGGAAATGCTGTCTAATAAAATCGCCCGCTCGTCGATGCCCTGCAAGTGCATCACGGAATGGTGTTTTTTTCCGTCATAAACAAACTCGCGATACACTTCGTCGGACATAAAAAACAGATCGTATTCCAAAATTAGTTTGCGAACCCGTTCCAATTCTTCCCGGCTGTAAACATATCCCGTGGGATTGTTTGGGTTACAGATCATTATCGCTTTGGTTTTGTTGGTGATTCTGGCGCGAATATCCGCGTCGGAGGGCAGGCGAAACCCATCCTCGGCGTTGCAGGTGAGCGGCACGACGGCGACGCCGGCTTCCACGGCAAAACCGAGGTAGTTGGTGTAAAACGGTTCGGGAATCAAGATTTCATCGCCGGGATCCATGGCGGTCATCATCGCAAAAATGATCGCTTCGCTGCCGGCCGTGGTCACCAAAATCTGCTCTTTACTGATGTTAATATCAAATTTTTGGTAATATTTTGCCAATCCCTCGCGATACGCCCACAGCCCCCCGGAGTGGCCGTACTCCAGCACCGTGATGCTGTGATTGCGAAAGGCGTCGAGCATTCCCCGCGGCGTGGGAATATCCGGCTGCCCGATATTGAGATGATAAACGTGTACGCCCCGCCGTTTGGCGGCTTCGGCAAACGGCACTAATTTTCGGATCGGCGACGCCGGGATGGTTGCGGCGCGTTGTGAAATGGCTGGCATGATTTGTCCTCGATTTTTTTCCTAAGGAACGTGGAGCTAATTTTTTTTCGATTTGCAGGTATAAAACATGCGTGATGCGTGATGCGTGATTTGTGATTCGTGATTCGTGATTTGTAATTTCTGAAAAAACCGCAGCTTACGCATCACGCATCACGTATCACGCTTTTTCAATCAATATTCCGGCAAATGCTCGCGGGTCAGGCTGCCGTTGAGCGCAATGCGCGCTTCCTCGGGCGAGTCATACACATCGGTCAGCCAATGGCCGTAATCCGCATGTTGTCCGCGAACAATTTCGCCGTATAGCTTCGCCAGTTGCAGGGTGATTTCCCCGGGTTTGCCACTGCCAATGACATGGGTTTGCCACGATTCCCGCGGCTGGCTGCGATCCCGGGAATCCGTGATTTTGGTGATCGGGGTAATCTCCGCCGCCGTGCCCGTGAAAAACGCCTCGTCAGCGTTGAATAAATCTTCCACGGTGATGGGCGCAATCTCGGTTTCATAACCCAAATTTTCGGCAATTTCCAAAATGCTGGTTCGGGTGATGCCTTCCAGCACGGATTCGCTTTTATCGTTGGTTCGCAGCGTTTTGCCATTCACAATCACGATGTTTTCTCCGGGCCCCTCGGCAATGCGTTCTTCCAGGTTTAGAAAAATAGCTTCATCAAAACCGCGGCGGCGCGCTTCCGTCGCGTAAATATTTGACTGCACGTATAATCCGCCCAGCTTTACAGATGCGTTAATTTGGGTGGGGTGAAAACGCTTTTGCGGCAATAACAAGGCGTGCACGCCGTTTTGCAGCGACGCTTCTCCCAGGTATCGCCCCCATTCC
>CAYVDX010000560.1:0-3500 GCA_964450485.1 uncultured Calditrichaceae bacterium | reverse complement strand
TGGACTGCATGATAAAATCGAGATCGCAAACCGCGAATTTCATATTCATACCGGCACGCTCATCGAGCAAAATAAAATTCTCACCGAAGTGTTTGAAAAAGGCATGTTCCTGATGTTGCGCGAGCTGCCCGTTAATTTGCGCAAAAAAAGGCAGAACCTCAATTACGATTTTCTCAGCCGCGTGACCGAAGATTTTCATCACAAAGTGATCGAAGAAATTGAGGCTTTATACCAGGTTGAGGAAAAATTATCGCACTATCGTCATCCCAAGTCACATTATTACCTGGGCATTTTGTTTCTCAAGCGCGATCTGTTTGAAGAAGCGATCAAACAGTTCAAAATGGCGCTTGAGCAGGATAATAATTACACCAAGGCGATGCTGGCATTGGGCATTGGGTATCTGAAATCGCGGAAATTTATCACCGCAAGGGAAACCTTTAAAGCCGCGCAAAACATGAGCGAAAAATTTCCCGATTTTTTAAATTATTACGGATTGACGCAGCTATTTTTGAATGAATTTGACGAAGCAATGACACTTTTCAAAGACGCGATCAAATTAAACCCGAATTACGTTGAGGCGCAATTCAACCTGGGCGTGGCATTATACAAAACAGCGTTGAAAGGCGCAAAAGACCCAAACGCCGTGGCTGTTCCCGCCCGGGTGTCTATTTATCTCAAGCAAGTGCGCGACTTACCAAAATATCGCGTTCCGCATTGGAACCGGGCATTCAACCAGTTGATCGGGCTGGTGAAAGACAATGTTCATTCGGTGATCATTCCGGAGTTGGAGCAGTTTCAGCTAAAATTGGTGGATTTGATGTATGATCGCGAAAAAATTTACGAATTTTACCTGCGATTTCTGTTTGGCGGCAAAGAGCTGGATGTCGAGGTGATTGACAATTATGAAGAAGATTTTGTCGCTGAGGACACCGGGTTGAAACATTACCCTGACTACTGGAATGACCTGGGAACTTTCAAGCTCATCAAAAGCCGCGGACTTTTTTTAAAAGCGATGGATGAATTTGAAAAATCATTGCAACTTGCGCCAAACTTTGAAGACGCCCGGCATAACCTGAAAATGATCAAAAGCCATGAAAAAGGCTTTATGATTTTGCTGCGGGCGATTCTTAAATAGCGACGGGAAAAACTGCGCATGACCCATATTTTAATTGTTGACAACGAAGAAAAATTTTGCAAGGTGATCAAGGCCGCGTTGGATTTAGAGGGGATGGGTGCTGAGTATCGCACATCCGGCAAAGCGGCGTTGGACTTTTTGGCGTCGCACCCGGTGGATGTGATTGTCAGCGATTTACGAATGGATGAGATGAGCGGAATGGCGCTGTTGGAAGCGGTGAAAGCAAAATATCCCCGCACGGAATTTATTATGATGACGGCGTACGCATCGCAGCAAACCGCTGTCGAAGCGCTCAAAAAAGGCGCTTACGATTATTTGATCAAACCGTTTGCCGACATGGATGAACTCATCCTGCGCATTCAGCGCATTTTTGAGCAACAGCGCATCATGGCGGAAAATAAACGGCTGAAACAGGAGACGGAATCGCCGGTTTTTTTCGAAAAGATCATCGGCAAAAGCAAAAAAATGCAGCAAATTTACCGGCTGATCAAAAAGGGCAGCGGCAACGACGCCACAGTGCTCATCCGCGGCGAAAGCGGCACCGGAAAGGAATTGGCGGCGCAGGCCATTCACGAATCCAGCCAACGGGCGAAAGCGCCGTTTGTCACGGTCAACTGCGCGGCGTTGCCGGAAAATTTGTTGGAAAGCGAGCTGTTCGGTTACGAAAAAGGGGCGTTTACCGGGGCGACCCAACGGCGCATCGGTAAATTTGAACAAGCCATTGGCGGCAGCATTTTTTTGGATGAAATCGGCGACATCACCCTGGCAATCCAGGCGAAACTGTTGCGCGTGCTGCAAAACAAGGAGATTTATCGCCTCGGCAGCAATCAAAAAATCAATGTGGATGTCCGCATCATTGCCGCGACGCATCAAAACCTGGAAAAAATGGTGGAAGACGGCACATTCCGGCAGGATTTGTATTACCGGCTCAATGTTTTTCCCATCACCCTGCCGCCGCTGCGGGAGCGAAAAGAGGATATCCCGGATCTGGTTTATCACTTTGTGGATAAATCCGCGGCAACGCATATCGATCGCCTGGCATTGGCCGAGCTAATGAGCTACGACTGGCCGGGCAATGTGCGAGAGCTGCAAAACGTCATCGAACGCGCGGCCATCATTTGCGACGGCATTATAATGAAAGAAGATTTGGCGTTGAACGCGGCGGTAAGCGCCGTTGAAAACAGCGGAAAATTTGTCATCCCCGATGAGGGCATCCACCTGGACGAGTTTGAAAAGGATTTGATTCGCCAGTCGCTGAAAAAAGCGGAGGGCAATCGCACCCGGGCCGCGGAATTATTGGGTATCACCCGCCGGCGTTTGTATTCGATGATGGAGCGATTTGGCATTGATCCGAATGCCTGATATCATTTTCATGGCAATAATTTTTCGATTTGTCAGTCCTGTTTATTCTGTAAATCCTGTCGGATTATTTCCCTCCTTTTCCCGGTTTTTTGATTCCCAGCCGTCGCATAATTTTCAGCAAATTGGAATGATTGGCAATCCCCAGCGCCTTCGCTGTTTTGGTGATGTGCCAATTATTGTTTTTTAGCTGGTCTATCAAAATTTTTCGCTCGGCGTCCTGCTTCAATTCCTGGTAGGATTTGTTTGCTTCCGAGCGCTTCGCGGCATTTTCGCGGGAATCATTTGTTAAAATTGGCTGCGTTTTTTCCGAAAGATTGATGTTCAGCGGCAGCGAATCAGCATCAATAATATCCGAAGGAATATGCCCGGGTTCCAGCCGCTCTCCCTCGCATTGAATGATCATTCGCTCGACAATATTTTCCAATTCCCGCACGTTGTTTTTACGCCAATCATATTTTTTCAACAGCTCAATGGTTGCCGGTTGAACGGATTTTGACGCCATGCCGAACCGTTCGCAAATGCGATTCACAAAATGAATCGTCAAGGGACCGACATCGTCCAAGCGTTCCCGCAGCGGCGGCACGCGCACGATATGCGTGCAAATTCGATAAAATAAATCCTGGCGAAAGCGTCCATCGGCAATTTCCTGCTCCAGCTCTCGGTGAGTTGCGGCGATCACCCGAACGTTGACTTTTACAACGCGGTCTTCGCCGCCCAGGCGGGTAAATTCGTTTTCCTGCAACACGCGCAGCAGTTTCGCCTGAATGGCCATGGGCATGTCGCCGATCTCATCCAGCATCAGCGTTCCACCATCGGCCACTTGAAATTTTCCTTTGGATGGACGAATGGCCCCGGAAAAAGCGCCTTTCTCAAATCCAAACAATTCGCTTTCAACGAGATTTTCCGGAATGGCCGCGCAGTTCAGGGCAACGAAGGGCTTTTTCGCACGCGGGCTCAGCCGGTGAATTTCCCGGGCGACCAGCTCTTTTCCGCTCCCGCTTTC
>CAYVDX010000559.1:0-3502 GCA_964450485.1 uncultured Calditrichaceae bacterium | reverse complement strand
CGACCAGTTGATTAAAACCGCCTTCGAGGTAAACGCTTTTTTCCGATTTGAGCGTGAGATTGGGAGTGACCTGAAGCCCGCTGGCGACCGTGGATGTAAATGCTTCGGCCATGGAGGGACCGCGAAATCCCCTGCCAAATGCAAAACGAAGGGCGCTGCCGATTTTCGGCTTGAACACAAGCCCGATTTTTGGGTTTAGCTGAACATCTGAATTTACCGAGTCGATGGCGGAATAATCGAAGCGGGTGCCGAACGTGGCGCGCCATTTTCGGGTAAAAGGAATTTCCGCCTGTAAATATGCGGCAGCGCCGCGGCCGTCGCGATTTCCAAAGATGTTTGAGTTGACGGAATTCCAGTTGCCTTCCACGCCGCCGGTCACAAAGACATTTCCGGTTTTTGTGGTCAACTGAATTTCGCCGTTAAAATTTTTGGAACTGGCGTCATTGCCCTCGCGGCTGACCGTGTCGCTAAAGCGATTTAAAAACCAGATGCCCCGGAATGTCAGAAACCGGGTTTTGGTGAACACGTGACGGTAATTGGCGGTCAGGTAATTGCGCTTGCTGATGACCACGTTATCTTCCTGCCCGGGAAAGGGGACCAGTGGGTTATCCAGCCCCTGCCAAAAGAGAAAACTACCGCGTTTTTGCCACATGTAATTTCCGGAAAGGATGAGCTGGCTAAAGGGAGAAATTTCCCATTGCAATTTGCCGTAACCGGTCCAGCGTTTGCTCCAACCGTTCTGTTTATAGCTGTCATTCTCGTTTCGGGAACCGCCGGCCATGACGCCGACGCTTCCGAATTTCCGGGAATAATTGACGTCGATGCCGTTGACGGTTTGGGTGCGATCGGTCCATCGCCATTCCTTGTAGGGCGGTTTGCTGTAAATGCCGCCCTGGACTTTTACATTCAGGCGGGGATCGGCGTCAATGCCGCGGGTAATCACATTGATGACGCCGCCCAACGCGCTGGAGCCGTATAACGCGGAGCCCGCTCCCTTCAATACTTCAATCCGTTTAACCATATACGTGGGGATCACGCTGTAAACGATATCGCGGGTATCGGCGGTGAGCATGGGAATGCCGTCCAGCAACATAAGCACCCGGCTGCCCACGCCCTGGCTGTAGCCGGTGGAGCCGCGGATGCTGATCTGCGAGCCGTTCATGTTGACCCCGGAGACATATTCCAGGGCGTCATCAATGGTGACGGTATTGCGGTATTGCAACTCCTGTTGATTAATGGTGCTCAGACTGGCCGGCACATCCTGAATTTTCTGCTCATATTTTCCGGCGGTCACCACTACCGGCGCATTGGCGATGACCGCTGATTGCAGTTCGATTTTATCGAGGGTGAGTTTTTGGGACGCCGAGAGGCGCACCGGTAATTTTTTTTCTTTGTAGCCGATCAAATTCACCACCAGCGTGAAGTCGCCGGGCGGCGCCGGGGTAATAATAAAGAGGCCGTCGCCGTCCGTGGCGCTGCCTAAAAGGGTGCCGTCTAAATAAACATTGGCGCCGGTCAGCGGCTCGCCTTTTTCGTCAACAACCTGCCCGCGCAGTTCCGCCGTTTGGGAAAATAGACGCAATGAAAAGAGCAAAATGAGTGGTAGCAGTGTTATTGGGCGGATTTTCAATAAACCTCCTGTCGCATAAAACCTCCAGGGTTTCGGAAACCCTGGAGGTTTTTAAAGCTTTAAATTACTTCAGCAGCATGAGTTTGCGGGTTTGGGTAAAATTTTTCGTCTCGAGTTGATAAAAATAGACCCCGCTGGGAATGTTGCCCGCTTCCCATTTAACCTGATGCTCGCCCGCGCTAAACGGCTGCTCCACGATTGTATCCACTAATTTGCCGGTGATGTCGTAAACGGCCAGTTTTACCTGCCCGGGGTTGGGAAGGGCAAAGGCGATGGTGGTGGATGGGTTGAACGGGTTGGGATAATTTTGCTCCAGTCGATAGCTGGTCACGATGGGATGATCATCATCGCCGATGCCGACGGGAGGCACATTCTCAAAGTGAATTTCATTACCGCCGTCTGTGCCGCCAAGCAGTTCCATTGCAGGACCATTTTGGTTAGCTCCCGGATCTAAAAAGCCGATTAAATTGACTGACAATGCGCTATCGGCGTAAGCAGAGAGATCGCCGGCAAAGGCTCTTAAAACCGACCCGCCCTGATCAACAATTTCAAAGGTATATGGGCCGGGGGTTAGTGAAACGTAATCGGAAAAATCACCGTAGCCGATATCTTGAATGATGGTATTTCCGCCGAAAATGCGCACATCCACCGTAGGAGCATCCGTGACACCGTGAAAAACCTTGATCTGCACTTCGCCGCTTACGGTCGATACCAAACGTTTATCATCAATGACAAACGCAGTTAACGCTGTATTCCGCCCATCCGGATTGGGGGCAAAAGCCGCGGGATTTAAAACGCCCGCGCCCGCGGCAAAATAATTCTTACCCGATTGGAGGGTTACTGAAAAACTTTTAACCGTATCGGCAATTGTGGTGCTATCCCCCGGGGCGTGTGGCGCCACGGCTAATAAAACGGTTGCGCCGGGCAAAGGCACGGCTAAGGTACCTGTTACATCCGGGTATTGCACATCTGGCACTTTCGCTAATTGGATCCCGAAGGAAACGGCATATAAATCGACCAATGCCAATTGTGGGTCCGGTACAACATAAGCAGCCTGAACGGTTTGTGCATTCAAGTTACCAAGCCCTCCAAACCCGATACACAAAATTAACACGCGTAATAAATTTTTCATAAAAAGACCTCCGAAATGATTGTAAGTATGGTTAAACTGCAGCCGAGGTTAATTAAAAAGGTTGAATCGGCAAATGATCAAAATCAACCGCGATAAATATATTTTTGACGACCTGCCCCTCGGGAACGGTCAGCGGCGAGGGGAGCGAATCCGGGGTGAGGTCATATTGTCCCACCGCGCGCCAGTCCGCCAATACGTTGGGACCGAATTGCTGGGCAACCGCCAGGTAACCATAATCGCCGGGAGGGAGTTCGAATTGAAAATCCAGTTGATCGACGTTCCGCGGCAGCGAGAAGGTATCGTCAATGGCCGGGTATGCAAAGGCCTGCCCGGAAAGCAACTCCACAAAAATATCATCCGGAGGAAAATTTTTAAAGGCCACCAGCCGTAAATCCAGCAGGCTGTCCGGCGCCGGCCAGTTTTGAAAAAAGACGGTTCCGCTGACGCCGGCGCTAATGGTGATCCGGTTTTCCGGCGGGGTCAGGCCCTTGTCGCAGCTTTGAATAAATACTGCGCCCAAAAAGAACCAAAATAAAGTTTTTTTCATGTTCAGTAATTACGCATATTTTTTTAACAGACAAGATTACACTAAATTTCGCCAAAAATCAATTATATCCCGGAACGGCATTGTAGTTCCGCGACCGGCGCCTGCTTAAACAAGCGGGCAGTCATAATTTTAGGTAATATAACTGATGTTACGCGCTTTTTGTTTGTAAGCCCTTAAAAGGGCTACACAACGT
>CAYVDX010000558.1:0-3506 GCA_964450485.1 uncultured Calditrichaceae bacterium | reverse complement strand
TGAACAACGTCATCAAAAAAACCTTAGCAATCGTCATCTTGCTTTTGTTTCTCTTGTCGTTGAGTTGCAGTGATTCCACGACAGCGCCGAACACCGGCTCGATTTCCGGAACAGTAACATTTGTCGGCAATTGGCCGTCAACCGGTGAAGTACAAGTTTCCGTATATCAGTCATTGCAAGCGCCCTTCATTCCCACCGGCCCGCCTGAACAGGCAACCGACCCCCTAACCCCCACAAACAGCTACAATTTTAACTTCGAGGGGTTGGACAAAACCAGCTATGCAGCCATATTTGTCGGCTGGCGCGATCCGGCAAACCCCGCCGCGGCGCGGCTGCTGGGCATGTACTGGGCAAATTCTGATAGCGTCGGCATAAATCCACAATCCGGGTTGCCGTTGCAACAGCCAACGCCTGTCACAATTGACGACAATAATATTGATGTTTCCGGTATTAATATAACGGCGAATTTGAATTTAGCGCCGCAACCATAATCAACAACAATGTCCCCACCAAAACCGGAGATTTCTCCGGTGGAAGCCGGGTATTCGACGTGATTGCCCTCAACTGTCTAATACCCGGTGGTGTTTTTAAAAATAATGAGATCAGCGATGAAAACGTTATGTTGCTTTTTGCTGCTACTGTTTCTCCCCACAATGGGGATTTCGCGGGAAGTTGAATCCCCAATGGAAAAAAGCGGGGTTATTTCCGGGTATGTATTTGACAGCGAAACCCACAGCCCGCTGTCGTTTGTGAATGTTTATTTAGACAGCGTTTTGTTGGGCGCGGAAACGACCACCGGCGGTAAATATGTCATTCGCTACGTGCCGGAAGGGCGATACCGGCTGATCGTGAAACGCCTGGGCTATAAACCTTATACCGAGATGATTTCCGTTGTCAGCGGCAAACTCATTTCGCGGGATATTTCCCTGGCGCCCGCGGAAATCGAGGGTCAGGAAGTGTTGGTGACCGCCGCGCGAAAAGAGCAAACCGCGCAAATGGCCCCGGCCAGCGTGGTTGTTTTGCGTGCCGGTGAACTGGAAAACCGTCCCATCACCACCTTTGATCAGGCGTTGGAAAGCGTGCCCGGTCTTTCGGTGTATCGCTCGGCCGGCACTTCCGTGCAAAGCCTGTCGATACGCGGCAGCTCGGATGTGGCCGGCGGCGGCGTGGGCAACCGCGTTTTGCTGATGATCGACGGTCGCCCGGCCTTAACCTCTGACGCCGGCGGCGCGTTCTGGAGCCTGGTTCCCACCAATCTCATCGAGCGCATCGAAGTGGTGAAAGGCGCATTCTCCAGCCTGTACGGTTCTTCGGCAATGGGCGGGGTAATCAATGTCATTACCCGGCGTCCCTCTTATCGCTCGCAAACCACCATCAACACCCAATACGGTTATTACAAAAAATCGCCCGCGGACATTCGTTACACGGAAAGCCTGCCGGTGCAAAGCCAGGTGGAAGTAAGCCATTCCGGGGTGCGCGGACGGATGAGCTATTTGTTGAATGTCAGCCGCAAAGCCTCCGACGGGCATGCGGAAAACACGGCCTATAAATTTTACGACGCCTTTGCCAAAATGATGTTCGATCTGCGCTACAATCGCAATTTGGAAATTACGATGGGCGGCGGCTATGCCAAAAATGATTATCCGCACACCTGGCTGAATACCGTTCAGCCGCTGCGGGTTCGCCCAAAATTCAGCGATGACCGGCAGGAGAAACGGCAGTTCAATTTCGACGTGCACTATTGGGCAGTGCCCACCACAAAATTGAAATATTCCTCGCGATTTTATTATTATCTCAACGCCGGGCGTTCCTATTTTAATCCCGGTGATCCCAATCGGGAAATTCCCGGCAACGAGCCGTTCGGCGCAAAAACGGTGATCGACGGCAAAAAATTCGGCAACATCACTCAGCTCGATTATTATTTGAGCGACAAAAATTACCTGATCGCCGGGGTGGATGTGCAGATCGATAACGTGAAATCGTCGCCGGACAGCATTTTGTATGGCAATCAGCAAGTGAACAACGCGGCGGTTTATCTGCAGGACGAGATCACCCTGCATCCCAAATTGGTTGCCACGCTGGGCGCGCGTTACGATTGGAATCACCTGGTCGGCTGGAGCACGCTGAGTCAGATAAGTCCTAAAGTTTCATTGGTTTACTCGCCAAAAAACACGCTGTCGTTTCGCCTGCTTTTCGGACAGGCGTTTCGCGCCCCGACCATTGCGGAGCGGTTTTTCAAGGTGGAAATCGCCGGCGGCACGCGATTTGACCCAAATCCTTCCCTGGGCGCCGAGCGCATGGATTATTCATTGGAAACCGGCGCCCGCTGGCAGATTAATACGTCCGCGGATATCGACGTTTCGTTGTTTCGCTATCATTACAAGGATATGATTTATTGGATCAGCATTTCCGCGGAGCGCGGTGTTTCCTTCCCCTTTTTCCAGGTGCGAAACCTGAACAGCGCCCTGACCGAAGGCGCGGAAATCACCGTGAATTACCGTTGGCAACAGCATTTTCACACCTCGCTGAATTACACATATCTCAATTCCCGGGATGAGTCGCCCGGCCGTGAAAATGACATTCTGCCCTACAAACCCAAGCACACTTTTAACGTTACCACCGATTTTAGCTGGAACCGCTATTCGCTGAATGTCAATGGGCGTTATCGCAGCAAAATTGATGAAGTATTTCTGTATCCCCTGCAGGCGCCGGATGCGTTTTTTGCCATGAATGCCAAGGCGATGATTAAACTGAGCGACAATTTGCGCATTTCCGCCGGGGTCAACAATCTTTTGGATACGCAATACGAAGAACTGGCGCGCTATCGCATGCCCGGCAGGAACTGGATTTTCGGCACAAAACTGACTTTTTGACGTCATTCTTTCGCCGCGGATATACGCTGATTGTTGCGGATTTAAATATAATATTATCTATCCTGCATTATTCATAAATCTTCACCGCAGAGGCGCTAAGACGCTGAGAATAAATAAGTTGTAAAAATTCAATATAAAAACTGAGTTTTGAGAATATGAATTGAAAATGTGTCACCGAAATTCTGTAATATTTTTATTTATAAAAGCTTAGCGTCTCCGCGTCTTTGCGGTTTATGAATTATTCAGGCTATATATCCGCGTTTATCTGCGAAAATCCGCGGCTGAACAACAATCTTCTGAAAAGGATTCCCAATGAATACCGCTCACCAAATCATATTGTATTTGCCCATTTTAACGACTATCTTTTCGATATTTTTCACGATCATTTTGTTCCGGCATTTTCGGGCCCGGAATTATGCGCCGCACCTGGGCTGGTGGACGCTGGGCGTTTTTTTCTACGGCGTGGGCACGTTTACGGAAGGGTTTACAGCGCTCTTCGGCTGGAGCGAATGGGTTTTTCGCGCCTGGTACATCTCCGGCGCGTTGTTGGGCGGATTTCCCCTGGCGCAGGGCACGGTGTATTTGCTGCTTTCCCGCAAAACCGCCAACCGACTGAGCATGATTTACGCGCCG
>CAYVDX010000557.1:0-3511 GCA_964450485.1 uncultured Calditrichaceae bacterium | reverse complement strand
CTGAAAGCTGAAAGCTGAAAGCTGAAAGCTGAAAGCTGAAAGCTGAAAGCTGATATTTTTCAATTATCATTCTTCATTTTTAAATAAATTGCGGACAAAAAATGCCACGCAGCAAACCGCTAAACATCGCTTTTTTATGGCATTATCACCAGCCGTATTATAAAAACACGCACGGCGTTTATCAAATGCCCTGGGTTCGTTTTCACGCTACCAAAGATTATTTGGATGTGATCAAAACCCTGCACGCATTCCCGAAAATCAAACAAACCTTTAATTTTGTCCCCTCCCTTTTGTCGCAACTGCTGGATTACACCCAACGGGATGCGCGTGACACGGTTTGGCAGCTTAGTGAAATTTCGGCAAAAAAACTGAACGTTTCCCAAAAAAAAGCGATTTTAAACAGTTTTTTTTTAGCCAATGAAACCTATTTGATAAAGCCTTTTCCCCGCTATTTTGCGCTGTTCAAAAAATATACCGTTGACCTAAAGGATCTTTCCGCAAGAAAGCGGATTTCTCAATTTAGCGAGCAGGATTTTCGCGATCTTCAAGTGTGGTACAACCTAACATGGATCGGCGCGGCCAGTCGCGATCGGGAAAAAATCCAGGCGCTGTTCCAAAAAGGAGAAAATTATTCCGAAGCCGATAAAACCGTGCTTTTTGAAGAGATCCGCAATATGATGCTTGCGCTGATTCCCATGTATAAATCGATGTGGGAAAGCGGGCAAATTGAGTTGACCACCTCACCGTTTTATCACCCGATTTTGCCATTGCTGATCGACACAAACATTGCCAACATCACGGATTCCACAGAACTGCTGCACCCGCCGTTTCAGCACCCGGAAGACGCGCGCGCGCAGATCAAGCGGGGGCTTAATTTCTTCAAAAAACATTTTGGCAAAAAACCCAACGGACTGTGGCCGCCTGAAGGCGCCATTTCCGCGGATGCTTTAAAACTCATCGCCCGGCAGCGGCTCAATTGGATCGTCACCGACAGTGTTATTTTTACCAAAAGCACTTTTGCCAACTCGCCGCATCACCGGGTTTACCAGCCGCATCTGTTTAGATCCGGACGGCAAAAACTGCACATTTTTTTTCGCGATCACCATCTTTCCGACGCCATCAGCTTTGTGTATGGCAATTGGGATACCGAGGATGCCGTCGAAGATTTGATTTCCCGGTTGCATACCCTGCGCAGTGAGATTATCGCGCAGACCGGGCAAAAAGGGCTTGCCAATCACATCGTCTCCATTGTTTGTGACGGCGAAAATTGCTGGGAATATTATCCGAACAACGGGCATGATTTTCTAAAACGGCTTTTTCAGCGATTGAGCGAATCGCCGTTGCTCAAAACCTGCACGTTCAGCGAATTTCTGGATAAAAAACCCGAAGCGCCGATGCTGGAAACCGTACCGCCGGGCAGCCGCGTGCAGGGAAATTTTAACATCTGGATTGGCGGCGATGAAGACCGAAAAGCCTGGGCTTTTTTGAAGCAAGCACGGGATTTCCTGGTGGAACGCGAACAAAAGGGTTATTTGACCCGCCATACCAGCGCCAAAGCCTGGGAGCAAATTTACATTGCCGAAGGCTCGGATTGGTGTTGGTGGTACGGGGACGAGCACTCATCATCCCAGGACATGGAATTTGACCAGCTTTTCCGGGAACATTTAATGCGTGTTTACGAGCTGGCCGGGGAGGACATTCCCGGGGCGTTGTATAAAACCATCAAACACACGCACTTTGACCGTTTTGCCGCCATTCGCCCGCTCAATTTTATTCATCCCCAAATTTCCGGCGAAGTCGAGCACATTTATGAATGGGCCGGCGCCGCTGTTTTTGATACGGATAAAACCGGGCAGGCGGCCGTGCCGCAATCCGAACGCATCATCAGCAAGCTGCATGTCGGTTTTGATCAGGAACATTTTTATTTCCGGCTGGATTTTTTTCAGACGCCCGATCCGTTTTACGAATTTGTGATTGCCGCAAAGCTTCCCAGAACGTTCAACCTGAATATTTCTCCGTTGCGCGGGGTGATCGAAAAAGTTGAGCCGGGAACCCGCAGCGCGGAACGCGTGGTGTTAGCGCCCATATTTAAATTAGGCCGCATTTGCGAAGCCGGAATTTCTTTTGAGGATTTAGCGCTTGATCCGGGCGAAACCTTTGGATTTCAAATGATCGTCAAACAGTTTGGACAAACGATCGAAAAATTCCCCCATGCCCAGGTCATCGAAATCGAAGTGCCGGATGAAAATTTTGAAGAACGAAGCTGGTCTGAGGAAGTAAAGAATAAACCGTAGCAGGGAATGCTTCCGTGGGGCGTGGAGCGTGGGGCGAAAAACCGTAGCGGCGGAATGCTTCCGTCTCGGCAGATGGACAAACGCCGGGGGATTTATTCCCCGGCGGCACGGAAAACGAAATGAACAGAATATCTCATATCACTCCCGGCGAATGGGGCATAATTTTTACCACAGGTTTGTTGTTGATTTATCTATTTGTTTTTACACAAATTAAAGTGGAGAATCTCCATCAGCTTTCGCTGAAAAATTTTGAAGTTTACCAGGAATCCGAACGAAAAAGCGGTACTTTATTCCGGGAAAAACTGGGCGGCGATATCATTTTCAAGACTAAAAATTTTGGCTATCATTTCCCGGAAAAACTCTGGAAGGCACGCTTTTCAGCGGACTCAGTGTTAGCTATTTTTCGCAACGCCGATGCCGTCACGCTGTGGCTGCGCGACGCAACCAGCAGCAACATTTTCGGAGTTCGCTGCAACGATTTTGAGATCAGCCCGCAGGCCGGGGTGGACGAATTCAACAAACTGCGCCGCTGGTTTTTCTATTTGATCGTGCTTTTGTACGCTGCTTCAGGCATTGAAATATTGCTCAAACGCCATGACAAGCGAAAACCAACAAATTGAAAACGCTTTCCAACATCGTCGCCCCTGAAATGCTAAAAACGCGCAGAAAAGCGGGTAAAGCGCTTAAGACCCCATTGCCGCTGAGTTGGGCGCGCTCCGCCAACGGCGAGATGCGATACCACAGCGCGCCGCTGCGCTTTTCCCGCCGCCGCTGGATTTATGCGGCGGATTTGCCGAATCGCTTTTCGCTGCTCAATGATTCCCCGGATTTTTCCAACAACTATTCGCCGGTTTTTCTGCGGGGCTGCCCGGCGGATTTAACGGAAAGCCTGGCGAAACGCGGTTGGCACGCCCTGCCAATCGGCAGCGAGGCGCTGTTGGATGTGCGGGGAAATCACTTTGAAAAACGCTCGCTGCGGGCGTTGATCCGCCGGGGAAACCGCTGGGGCGCGCCCCGGGAAATGGCGATGGACGCAGCCAACGCGAAAAAATTCGCGGATTTGCAGCATCGCTCCCGGCTCAGCGGTGAACCGCGGTTGCGATATTTATTTCGCGACGATTTTTGGCAATGCCAGCGCTGTTTTGCATTTGTGGGGGCAAAAGGGCGCTGGTTGGGCAGCGTTTTGCTTGCCGAGAGCCCACCCGGAGGTTGGCTCA
>CAYVDX010000556.1:0-3520 GCA_964450485.1 uncultured Calditrichaceae bacterium | reverse complement strand
TGTAAAGCGAGCTATGACCGCTACCAAAGCGTGTGGCCGATTTTTGAACATCGCAGCAAAACAATTTACAGCGCCGTGGATACGAACGCTTTTCGCCCACCGGAAACATACCCGGAACTGCGGCAAACGCTTGGGTTTTCAGCCGAAAATGTCGTGATCGGCCTGATCGCCCGGCTCGATCCCGTGAAAGATCACCGGACGTTTTTGCGCGCGGCGGCCATCACAGCCAAAAATGCGCCCCACGCCCGTTTTTTGATCGCCGGCGAATCCTGCAATGTCACACATGAAGCGTTGAAAGAATTTGCCAAATCGCTGCAAATTTTAGACAAAATTGTTTTTCTGGAACGGGACGACGCCATTGACATTCGGGAATTAATCGGCGCTTTGGACGTCGGCGTGGTTGCCTCAAAAGGATCGGAAGTGATTTGCCGGATTTCGGTGGAATACATGGCAATGGGCCGGCCGCAGATCGTCACGGACGTCAATGTTCTGCCGGAAATTGTTGATTCGGGACAAAACGGTTTTGTCGTTCCGGCGGAAAATCCCGAGGCAATGGCGGCGGCGCTGCTGCGATTGGCAAATGATGAATTATTGCGAAAAAAAATGGGGAATTGCGCCCGCCGATATGCGGAAGCGCGTTACAGCTACCCGGTGTTCGCGGAAAAAACCGCGGAAGTTTACCGGCAAGTGCGTTGTAGGGGCTTGTGACCTGCCCCTATTTTCGCATTTGTACACAAGATTTTGGATTTTGATCAAAATAAATCAACCGGTTCGCTCCCTTGATTTTTCGTTACGGTTCAGCTTTTTTATTTTTTTGCTCATCCTGGTAATCAGGGAGAACAGTTCACAAACTAAGGTGTTAAAATTAGGTGTTTCAATTTTGTGAACCGTTCAGCTTTTGTGAACCAAAATATGAAATGGCTGAATAATTACGATTTTTCAAAAGGTGAAAACGGAATTTCCTGCTTTCCGGTAATCAGGCGCGCGCCGCGCTTTTTGGTAAAATAATTCCACGCCCATTGAATCAGCACCAACACCCGGTTGTCGAATTCGATTAAATAGGCGATATGCACAAACACCCAGATGAGCCACGCCGGCAGGGCAGAAAGCTTCAAAAATCCCAGGTCGGCGATGGCCGCATTTCTTCCGATGACAGCCAGGTTTCCTTTGTTCAAATAGTGAAACGGCCGGGGCGATTTGCCTTGCAGCCGCTGTTTGATCACTTTGGCTGCGTATTTTCCCTGTTGCATGGCCACCGGCGCAACCCCGGGCAAGGGCTTTCCCGCTTGCTCTAAATAGGCCAGATCGCCGACGACAAAAATTTCAGGATGTCGCCCGATGCTCAAATCCGGCGCCACTTTTATCCGACCGGATTTATCCGTTTCCGCGCCGGCTTCGGCGGCTAATATCGCGGCTAACGGTGTTGCTTTGACCCCGGCCGCCCAAATCACATTCCCGGCGTGAATTTCTTCCGTCCCGTTCGGCGATTTTGCCGTCAGCTTGTTCTCGCGAATATCTGTCACCAGCGTTTCCGTTTTGATGACAACGCCCAGCTTTTCCAGTGATTTTTGGGCTTTTTGCGCTAAACGTTCCGGGTAGGTCGCTAAAATTCGCTTGCCGGCTTCGATGAGAATGATTTTTGTTTCACGCGGATCAAATCGCCGGAAATCATCTTTTAGGGTCGCGTATGCTAATTCCGCCAGCGCGCCGGCCAGCTCCACGCCGGTTGGCCCGCCGCCGATCATCACGAATGTCAGCAACGTTTGACGCAGCGATGGGTCGATTTCATGTTCAGCCAATTCATACGCTTCGAAGATTCGCCGCCGGATTTCCAGCGCGTCTTCGATTGTTTTTAAACCGGGAGCAACGCTTGCCCAGGCGTCATGCCCAAAATAGTGATGCATCGAACCGGTGGCGATCACCAGTGAATCGTACCCGTAGGTTTCTTCGCCGGCGAAAACCAATTTTTCCCCGGCGTCGATGCGATCCACCTGCGCCTGCACCACGCGAATGTTTTTGTAGCGATTCAGCACGGAACGCAGCGGTGAAGCGATATCACCGGGAGACAAGCCCCCGGTCGCCACCTGGTAAAGCAACGGTTGAAAGAGATGGAAATTACGCCGGTCAATCAGCGTGACATCGACCGAAGCGTTTCCCAAATTTTTCGCGGCGTACAACCCGCCAAACCCACCGCCGATGATGACGACGCGATGCTTTTGTGAACTCGCTTTATGATTTTTCGGCAAATTTTCTCCTTTTTTATAAAATCGTGCAGATCGCCGAAGGCGCAGGCATTGAATTTTCCCTTTACAAACGAAATGTTGATTTTGTAGCGGCAACTCGATAGTTACGTACAGGTGTAAATTAAGAAAGTTTTATGAGATCAACAACTCAACTTGTTTTATTGAAAAAAGAACGCATCATCACCAAAATTACGCAAACGACGACAAATTCATCTTTTATTCACGCCAATTTATCTATAAATTCTCTGCGGCTATAGGCTGCGCCTGTCATTTGATAAGAGCGAATTAAAACATTTTATTTGAAGATTTATTGGCAAATGTCTGTTAAATTGATAAATTGAATCTGTTGATCGAATATAAAGAGGTGTTAATATGTCGCACGCAACTTCCGTTTCGCCAACTTTGATCGATATTTACCAAAAGCTTGGGCAAAATCCCCAGGTTATTTTAAAAAATTACGCCATGGATCATGTTTTGGCAAAAATTCAAAAATATGAAGCAGAGTCTCAAAAATTTGCCGCAAAGTATAACACTCCGTTCGCGGACTTTCAAAAAAAAGTGGCAAAAATGAAAAACGCCGAGAATTTTTCCTGGGAAGATGATTTGATGGATTGGGAATTCTCTACTGAAAATTTACAATACTGGACTAAAGTTCTGGAAACACTAAAAAGTGCATGAGGTTAAGGCGACTCTATGAAAATCCAATTTCATTCGTTAATTATTATCGTATTATTTATTACATTGGGAAATGTACTCGCCCAACAAGAAAGCAACGATTTTTCCTACGCCCTGAAGCTTTACAACAAAGGATTTTACGACATTTCCGCGCAGCAGTTCGAGAATTTTATCGAGCGCTATCCCGGGAGCGAGCGGCTGCCGGACGCCCGTTATTATCGCGGGGACGCCCTTTTTAAACTCAACGATATTGGAAACGCCCGGATTGAATTCCAGACCCTGGCGGTGAGTTTTCCGGAGGACAGCCGCGCGCCGCAGGCCTGGTTTAAAGTCGGGGAATGCTATGAAAAGCTGGGAAAGTTTAGTGAAGCGGCGAAATCTTATGAAACCGTAAAAATTTTGTATCCCGACAATGCGCTGGCCCCAAAAGCCCTGCTGCAAGCCGGTAAAGCGTTGATCAAAGTAAAGGAATTTACCCACGCCGAGCAGGTGGTGCGGGACTTTTTGAACCGCTACGTGGAATCCGCGGAATATCCGCGCGGACGAATTTTATACGGCAAAATATTGTTTGCCAAGGGCGAGCCGGAACGCGCGAATGGCGA
>CAYVDX010000555.1:0-3522 GCA_964450485.1 uncultured Calditrichaceae bacterium | reverse complement strand
GCGCCGATGCTTTCAAATAAACCGCCGGGGATGGCGGATTGCAACACCCAAAGATAGGGCGTTAACAGGTATTCTCCCTTTTGAAGAGTCCCGGAAGCGATGTCGAATTTTCCTTTCCAGGCCAGCGTATCCGTTGTAACAACATGCGTCTGCCGGTGAAGGGGGGCGCTCGCGATCAACAAACGGGGGGGCGTATTAACGGAATCGATTCTGTTGACGATTGCACCGGCGATTTGATCAACATCCGTTTGCCGGGTGTGAACTTCAACACTGTCGCCAACCGCGTGAACCTTCACGACGACTTCCAGCGGCCCGCTATATTTCTCATCAATGACCGACGGACTAACATCCGTAAAAATTTCCAGCAGCGGCATTAATTTAATGGGCGGTTGTATGTTTCCGTTTTCATCAACCACGCCCTGTGAATAGACAAATTCCCCATCGCGCAAGACGATTTTTATCGACCGCGCCCTGTAATTCCCAACGTAGGCAAAAAGCCGGACTGTCCCGGTAAAGCCGCCGCCCGGCTGTTGTGACGCCTGCGGCAGAACTAACTCAAAGTACCCACTTCTGCCGGTAAACCCGCCGAAATTTAACCCCTCCATCCAGAGATACGCATGTAACGGCGCACCGGAACGTTGATCAACGACCCGCCCGGCGATGCGCATTCGCGAAGCAATTCCACCGGCCTTTGCAAATGGGTTTTCCGTGCATGACGCGATGAGCCATAAAACGATGTAAAAAATTGAGCCTAAAAGAGATTTCATCAAGACTGTGTTCGGCAATCGAAACATCAAATGCTCCAAATCGTCTTTTGTTAACAATCTACGGCTGACAAAAAATTATTTCAAGTGGGGATTGAATCGCGGGGAATACGCAAATTTGAAGCAAGGAGCAGAAGAAGGCTAATACTGAACACCCAACGTGAAATAATAACGTCGATCGCGCAGGGGTAAACCTTCCAGTTCAAAATCATCATTTACGAGGTTTCTCAGGCTGGTATTAAAAAACATCTTCAGCTTGTTTATCTCGAAGGACTTGCTGAAAAACATGTCTAAATTCCCCACGGATGCGACACTGATTTCCGAGAAACCGCCGCTTAAGTTGCGAATTTGGGCGACTTGCCGGCCTTCTTTAAAAGCGTGAATACGTAAAGAGTAACCATTCTGATCGAGCTGAATGTCAAAGGTATATTTCCGGTCCTGCTTAAAGGGAAACACCGCTAAATCAGATAAAAAATAACGGGATGCGCCAAATTCGAACGTGACTTTTTTGCGATATAAAAAAAGTTTTTGCCGGGTTTCAAATCCGCTGATGCGGGCGGATTTAACATTGTCATAAAAAGCAATGGGTGTTCCGGGCAGCGTGAAACCTCGGAATTTGTTTTTATATTGATTGTGAAACAAATTTGCGGAAACCTGCCAGCCAAAAATCTTGTTTTTGCGAATTTCCCGAATAATGTCCACGCCAAGCTCAATACTCCGGTTTGTTTCCGGGGCTAACACCGGCCGCTCGTTGTTTGTCGCCAACATTTCCCGTGTGCTGATTTGTTGGAGCAATGTGGGAAATTTAACGTTTGTTCCCAGGTTCAAAAACCCGTTAACGGCTAAATTCGCATTTCCGGCGGAGGTGTGGGTTGACAATTTAATTGTGTTTTTATTCCATTTGCTTTCTCCGATGATCGAAGAAGTGGTAAAACCCGGAATATTGCCGCTGATCGGTACGATTTCTTTATCATTTACCACATCGTGACGAAAACTCAAATCAAAATTCAGTTTTCTAAAAAAGCCGGCGTGAAGGGGATGCCTGAATTTTGCGATTGAAACAAACCCATGATTTTGGCGTTTGAGCGCCGCCGCGTCCAGGTCGGCGGCATCGTTGCTGAAGGCAAACCGATTGTCCTTAAAATCCAGGCGGGTTTGATCAAATTGATAGCCGACTAATAGTTTAAAATTACGAAACCGAAAGGTTTTATCCGTATTAAAATGCCAGGCGCGATTTTTGATTTCCCGCGATAAAAAGCCCGTTTGCGATGCGGCGTCGGCGTAGCGAAGAAACTGGGATTCATCCAGCCACTGGTAAGCCCCGGAGATAGACATATCCGTAAAATTGCCCAAATCGCCGGTGTAACGAGCGGTAATCATCTGGTTGAAATTGTTGAGCGTTTCGCTGTCTCTTTCGTTTTCATAATTCAAATCCGAGCGGATGTACATCAGTCCCAATGATGAAAGCGGCCGCCCGGAAGGCGATTCCGAAAAATGATAGGACAGGCTGGCCGTGTGATGTTCGGAACGGTTCTCCAGCAAATTTCTGCCGGCCGGTTCGTTCAAATATTTACGCTGTGTGCTGCCTTTTTTAAAGCTATAACCGCCGTGGAGCTTTCCGATGTTGTTGTATAGATGCAGCCTCCAATCGCCGGAATTATGCGAGCCGATTCGCTGCTGAAAGCGAATTTTGTAATCCTGGAGCGAACGGGGAATAACATTGATCACGCCGGAGAATGCTTCGGGGCCGTGCAACGCGGTGTTGCTGCCTTTGATGATTTCCAACCGCTCAACATCGGTCAAATCGATGAGCGACAGATCGAAAATATTATCCAACGCATTGTTCATGCGGATGCCGTTGTATAAGACGATCACTTCGTCCGCATTGCCGCCGCGGATTGAGGCGGTTTTTTTTCCACTCAATTCTTCATCAATCTGGATGCTTTGATCCGTTCGCAGCAAATCGCCGGCGTCTAAGTAGCCGTGCAGATCAAAAATGCGGGCATTCAGTACCGCGACATTTTGGGGAAGATCTTTCTCAATCTCCAATTGGTCTTCAAACGATTCCGCGCGAACAACGGGTAATAAAATGAGGCGTTCGTGGAGTTCTATAATTTTCGATGAGAGCACATCTTCAACCATCATCTGTACAGAATCATACGCGACGTGTTGGAAGGTGACGATCATATCCGGCTCAGGACGTATTATTTCCATTTTAAAACGACCCGATGCGTTTGAAACCGCGCCGATGCCTAATTCTTCAATGTAAATGCTTACCCCGGAAATGTCCTGGTGGGTATTGGCGTCTCGTATTTTTCCTTCGAGGATGAGGGACTGCCCCGCAACGGCCGCGGAGAAGCAAAGCATCCACAAAGCTCCTTTTAGCACTGTCATTAATTGCCTCATCGATTCTCCGCTTGATTATTTTCCAAATTATTATCGGAAATTCACGGAATTTCTATTAATCATCACGATCTGCCCCCATTTGCAAAATGAATTGCGTCTCCAAAAGTTTTTTAATAAACAAAAACAATACCAACCCTTAAGAGACAATCATTAAAACACGAAAGAACAAGCAGTTACACCTACTCGGATATCCCGGCGGAAAAATCAGAACCGTGGGTTTTCCCGCAAAAACGGAAACTTTTTTCCCACGTTAAATACGATTTAAATGAAATCAAATTGGGAAGTGCAAAAAAACTTGCGGAGGTGCGTGGGAGTCGAACCCACCTGCCCCGGTCTGCCGGGACACGCGCGG
>CAYVDX010000554.1:1341-3531 GCA_964450485.1 uncultured Calditrichaceae bacterium | reverse complement strand
CGGTGGATGGCCAAATGAACCTCGGTTTTGATTTCACCCATTTCGTCTATCGGTTCGCCAATGACATTGATCAAACGCCCTAAAACGCCCGGCCCGCTGGGAACCGTGATCGGCTGCCCGGTATCTCTTGCTTCGGTTCCGCGGACTAACCCGTCCGTGCTGTCCATGGCAACTGTCCGGACAATATTTTCTCCAAGATGTTGCTGAACCTCTAAAACCAGGTCGCTGCCTTCATCTCGTTTAATCCTGACGGCATTATAAATCGCGGGGAGCTTACCTTCGGAAAATTGAACGTCAACAACCGGCCCGATGATCTGCTTTACGACGCCTTTATTCATGATTCGCGTTCCTCATGTTTGTATTAAGAATGTATATCTGTTTTTGTTTTCGATTCATTATTTTCTCGTAATCTTTTTAATCACGCTTTCAACAACGGATACATTTTGTATGCTGATGTTCAAAAGATGTCATTCCCGGTTTACCCGTTTTTTCGGGGCATTTTTTTAGCGAAAATTCATTCTTCGGGGCAATGTTGGATGCCCGGTAAATGGTTCGGGCATGACAGTTAGCCCAAATTTCCTCATTTTAAAAATATATGGTACTGAAATCACGCTAAAAAAAAATCGTTATCATTTGTTGACTTATAATAAATATGACCTCGAAGCCAACACGACGACGAGGTAATCAATAACTATCGAATTCCGAAAAAATAAATCCTATGAAGCAGATTTTAAGGCCTCTGCGCCGCCAACAATTTCCAGGATTTCTTTCGTAATCGCTGCCTGCCGCGCTTTATTGAACTGTAATGTCAAATCGCTGATCATTTCACCGGCATTCTCTGTCGCATTTTCCATCGCCATCATCCGCGCGGCTTGTTCCGAGGCAAATGACTCCAGCAATGCGCGCCAAATTTGAATAACAATATGACGCGGCAGCAATGCTTTCAAAATCGACGCCTGGTTAGGCTCATAAATATATTCCGCCGACTTGTGCGTTTCGTACGCTTCCAATGTTAACGGCAGTAAACTTTCGGCGACGAGATTTTGACGGGCGACTGACTTAAATTCATTATAAATCAAATGAACGGCGTCGGTTTCCCCATTAATAAATTTCGTCATTACCTCATTGGCGATTTCGCTGGCGTGAACATAGTCCAAATCATTAAAAAAATTGATTTTATGATTGGGAACATCATAGTCGCGTTTATTAAAAAACTCATACCCCTTTTTACCAACGGCGTAAATTGATACATCGACATCGGCAAATTTATCGATTTCGGTAATCGCTTTTTTAATGGCATGACTGTTAAATGAACCGCATAAACCGCGATCGCCGGTAACGACGATCAAAGATAATCGTTCTACCGGGCGCACTTTCAACAAGTCCAACTGTGGATTTTCAACGCTGGCAGACAAATCCCGGATAAGTTCTTTGATCTTCTCTGCATACGGCCGGGCATTCATCATTCGTTCCTGGGCGCGACGTAATTTTGCCGCGGCAACCATTTTCATGGCCTTGGTAATTTGCTGGGTATTTTTTACGCTTTTTATGCGCTGTTTAATTTCTCTGAGCGTCGCCATATTCGATCCAATTAAACTTTAAACAGTTTTAGAAAATCCTGAACCGCGGATTTCAATTTTTCAGCAAGTTCATCCGAAATTTTCTGCGCATCGCGAATTTCATCCAAGTATTCCGAATGTTGCGCTTCCAAAAATTCAAAATATTCCGTTTCAAAACGCGAGAGGCTTTCCACCGGCAATGTGTCTAATTCCCCGGTATTTGCCGCCGCGATGATCGCAATCTGCTTTTCGACCGGCATGGGCAGGTACTGACCTTGTTTGAGCAACTCAACCAATCGTTCACCGCGGGTTAGCTGCGCCTGGGTTGCTTTGTCGAGATCGGAGCCAAACTTGGCGAATGCTTCCAATGCGCGATATTGAGCGAGATCCAACCGCAAGCTACCGGCGACCTGTTTCATTGCTTTAATTTGTGCCGCGCCGCCCACCCGGCTGACCGAGATACCCACGTTCACCGCGGGACGAACGCCTGCGTAAAAAAGGTTCGGCTCAAGATAAATTTGCCCGTCGGTAATTGAAATCACGTTGGTGGGAATGTAGGCAGACACGTCGCCGGCCTGGGTTTCGATGATCGGCAAGGCGGTCAACGAACCACCGCCGCCGGCATCGCTGA
>CAYVDX010000554.1:0-1331 GCA_964450485.1 uncultured Calditrichaceae bacterium | reverse complement strand
TTTTGCAGCGCGCTCCAACAAACGGCTATGCAGGTAAAATACGTCCCCGGGATAAGCTTCGCGACCGGGCGGACGGCGCAGCAGCAGCGCCATTTGCCGATAGGCGGATGCGTGTTTCGATAAATCATCATACACCGCCAGGGCGTGCATGCCGTTATCGCGAAAATATTCGCCCATGGCCGCGCCGGCGTATGGCGCGATGTATTGCAATGCCGCCGCTTCACTGGCATTCGCAGCCACGACAATGGTAAACTCCATCGCGCCGCTTTCCTCCAGCGTTTTTACAACCTTGGCTACCGTGGAGGCTTTCTGCCCGATGGCAACATAGATGCAGTAAACCGGTTTATCGGTTTCATGGGTGGTTTTCTGGTTGATAATTGCGTCCACCGCGATGGCGGTTTTACCCGTCTGGCGATCGCCGATAATCAATTCCCGCTGCCCCCGACCGATGGGAATCATCGAGTCAATCGCTTTTAAACCGGTCTGCAGCGGCTCGTTCACGGATTGACGATAGATAACCCCGGGCGCTTTTCTCTCCACTTCGATAAACCGCGTTGCATTGATGGGCCCGCGACCGTCCAAAGGCTCGCCCAACGGGTTTACCACGCGCCCCAGCAGTTCCTTGCCGACCGGCACGGAAGCAATGCGCTTGGTGCGTTTTACCGTAGCGCCTTCTTTAATCTCTTCGTCGCTGCCCAAAATTACGATACCGACGCTGTCTTCTTCCAGGTTCAGCACCATTCCCGTGACGCCTGCGTCAAATGTGACCAGTTCGCCGGCCATCACTTGATTTAAACCATGAACACGGGCAATACCGTCGCCGACTTGCAGCACCGTGCCGACTTCGTAGGTATCCGTTTCCTTTTCAAAACCTTCTAATTGCTTTTTAATAATAGCAGAAATTTCTTCTGGTTTTACATCAACAGCCATTTGTTAATCCCTCATTAATATATCGTTGGCTTTAAGATTGGACCAATGTTTCTCTAAGTGATGAAAGCTGATTACGCAGGCTCGTGTCATAGACCAAATCGTCTATTTTTACCACAAACCCGCCCAACAGCGATGCGTCGATATGCTGTGTCAGCACCACATTCTTTTGGGTGGATTGGTCGAGATGTCTTTTTAGCCCCGCTAATTGCGCGGCAGAAAAAGGCACAACGCTGTAAACATCTCCCCGAACAATTCCGCGGTGTTCATCCAGCAAATCCGCAAATTCCCGGAACATCTGATCAAGCAAACCCTCGCGGTTTTTTGTGATCAGGAGAGACACGAAATCGAACGTCAAGGGTTGTAAACGTTTTTTATAAAGCGTTGTAAAAACCTTTTGTTTT
>CAYVDX010000553.1:0-3546 GCA_964450485.1 uncultured Calditrichaceae bacterium | reverse complement strand
TCAATTTTGCGATCCCGTTCGACATCCAAGATATTCAACGCCGGCCGTCCTTTAACAATGCTGGCAAACACGACCCGCTTTCCATCGCTGCTCCATGCGCCGGCGGAATTAATAAATTGCAGGCTTTCCAAATGGGGATCGCGTTCGGATTTCACGATGGAACGTTTGATTTTTCCGGTTTCCGCGTCGGCTAAAAACAGGTTGATGGCAAACAAATCCTTTTCCGAAAAGAAAATGATATTTTTCCCGTCCGGGCTCAACGCCGGGGCGATATTGATGCTTCCGCTGCCGGTCTTTTTGGCAATGAGCAGCCTGGAAACATCCCCAGGGGTGCCGGTATGTTTTTGCAACGGTTCATAGGTGGCTTTTAAGGCGTCATGCCAGTCATTAATGAGCGTATCCGCGCCCACGCCAAACACTTTTTTTAGGCCGCGATAAATATCCTTGGCTGCGCCGCCGGCGGTCAGTAATTCACCGATTTTTCCATCCCCGTAACGCCCGCCGAGGTATGCCAGAAACGCCTCTCCGAAGCGGTAGGGAAAAAATCGCGGGTCTTCCAACTGAAGCTTGTTGGGTAATTTGTCATTTTGGAATGCGTCGCGCATCCACATGGCAGTGTGTGCGTCCATTGGCCCCAGGGAGAGGTATTCCGCCATGCCTTCGATAAACCACAGCGGCAAGCGCAATGCGCCCGGAACGCCGCCGACCAATGTCCCCTTTCCGCCCGGGCTGGTTAATCCGTATTGAAAGGCATGCACCAATTCGTGGCCGATCACATGATCCGTGTCGCCCAAGGGGCCGCCGTAGGGCAGCACGATGCGGCGCTTCAATGCTTCGGTGACGCCGCCGGTTCCCTCGCCAAGCTGTCCCTGGATCGCGTTTGTCTGCTGGAATTGCGGATGAGATGCATACAAAATCAACGGTTGGCGACCGGGCAATTCCCGGCCCAATAATTTAGAATGACGAAAATACCAGCGTTCCGCCATCCGCGCCGCGACCTCAATCGCTTCCCTTTCTTCCGGGTAAAAATAAATATCGAAATGCTCGGTTTTCAGCACTTCAAAATTGAAATCCTGGTACTGAACTTTATTTTGACCAAAATATTGGGCATTTAGCGATGCGGTGAAAAGAAATACAAGCTGAATGATGATAAAATATATTGCCGTTCGTAAGCGATGTTTCGGTTTTGAAAAATTAGCTATCATTGCGGCGCCTCCAAAAAGGTTGAATGTTGCAATGCTCTCAACAAAAATGAATCTTATACGAACAAATTCATCACTAAGATATTCATGAATTGTAGAATGTCAAACATTCCGGCAAAAAACAAGCGGATTCATTACAAATCCGCGTTTTTACAACACTTTATTTGCATTTGTCGCGCTATTGAATCATCAAGGAAAAGCCGTCGGGCAGATTTGAAAAGCGCACCCGCAGTATTTTTTGAGCGGAATCATAAAAATACCCGGCGGTTTCAATTGAATCCGCGGGAACTTCCGGCAAGATCTGGTTATTCAACACGACTCTTCCGGGCGCTTCATCGATCGCGTGGATGCGAATTTCCAACTGCCGCGCTTCGGCGGCAAATCCGTCGTTGAGGGGATTTGCGCTAAAGGTAAAATGATCTTTTTCGTGATTCAATTCAAATTGGGTCAGGCGAAAAGCGCCATCGCGATAGGCCATTGTTTCGCCGTCGTCTTCGTAGAAAACGAAGTTGGCGTATTCATCTTTTGCAAACACGTCCAGCGTCAGCAAGTCCGCCGGTTTTTCACCGACAAACTGCGTCGCCGGCCGCGAGGGCAGCATTCCGCCGTTTCGCAAAAACATCGGCAGGCGATCCAGCGGCGCATCCACGATGATGGCTTGCCGCCCGTCGTACACTTTTTCGGTGTTCAAATCCAGCCATTTCCCTTTGGGCAGCCAGACCTTTTTTAAACGTGCTTTTTCCCGGGTAACCGGCGCGATCAGCAGGTTTTCCCCGACTAAAAACTGGTGCTGCCAGGCGTGATCGTAAACGTGCGGCTCATCCGGGTAGTGCCAGAACATCGGGCGCAGCACCGGCGAACCGGATTCCGCGGCTTCCCACATCAGGGTGTAAAAATAGGGCAGCAAACGATAGCGCAACTCAATAAATTTGCGGCTGATGCGTTCCACTTCCTCGCCAAACGACCACGGTTCCTGCGCCGAGCTGCCCTGCTCGGTGTGGGTGCGAAAAAACGGCGAGAATGCCCCGATTTGAATCCAGCGGGCGTATAATTCCCGCGAGGGCGTGCCGATAAACCCGCCCACATCCGTGCCGACAAACGGCGCGCCGGAAAGCCCCAGTCCCAGCATCATGCGGATGCCTAATTCCAGATCGTCAAAGGTTGCGGAATTATCGCCGGTCCACACGGCGGTGTAACGCTGTTCTCCGGCAAAACCAGCCCGGGTGACGATAAACGGACGCTGCCCGGGGCGATGCGTTTGAAACGCTTCCCGCGCGGCTTTCGACATTAGAAATCCGTAAAGATTGTGCATTTTTTTGAAATTTGACATTTGCCCGTTGTCATCGGCAAGCACTTCATTCGGGAAAGCCTGTCCCCACACGGCCGGCTCGTTCATGTCATTCCAAAAACCGGCGACGCCGGCGTCAAGCATTTTCCCCAAATGATTCCCCCACCAGACCCGCGTTTCCGGCTTGCTGAAATCCGGGAAAAAAGATCGCCCCGGCCACACTTGACCGACGTAAGTCTCGCCATCGGGATACTTTAGAAAATGATCGCCGGCCAGTCCTTCCCTGGCAATCGGGTAATTTTTGTCCGCTTTGACGCCCGGGTCGATGATCGTCACGATTTTGAATCCCATTGCCCGGAGTTTTTGCAACATGCCGTCCGGGTCGGGAAAACGGTGCGGATCCCAGGTGAAAACGCGATAGCCATCCATGTAATGAATGTCCAAATAAATGACATCCGCCGGAATATTTTTCTCGCGAAATTCCCGCGCCAGGGAAAGCACCTTGCTTTCCGGGTAATAGCTCCAGCGGCATTGCTGATAGCCCAACCCCCATTTTGGCGGCAGAAATGCCCGGCCGGTCAATTCCGTGAATGTGGAGACCACCCGGCTGATTTTCGGCCCGTAAATGAAAAAATAATCCAGCGCGCCGCCGTCAGCGGAAAAGGAGGCATATCGCTCATTTCCCGCCCCCATGTTGAAAACCGTGCGATAGCTGTTGTTGAAATAAATGCCGTAGGTTTGTCCCTTGTGCAAACCCATATAAAACGGAATGCTTTGGTAAACCGGGTCCGTGCGATAATCGTAGCCGGGAGTATCGCTGTTCCACATCACCCACTCGCGCCCGCGTTTGTTGAGGTCTCCGGTTTTTTCGCCGAGTCCGAAAAACATTTCATCTTTTCCCAGCGATTTCCAACAGCGCACTTCGTTGCCGTCCCAGCCGACGCCTATGCCGGGATCGTCCCGGTTGATCACATTCCCTTTTTTATCCAGCACCGTGATTCGACAGGGCATTTTATGGATTAAAACTTCGATTTCTTTGGAGATCAGGCGTAAATG
>CAYVDX010000552.1:0-3552 GCA_964450485.1 uncultured Calditrichaceae bacterium | reverse complement strand
GTAATACACCCGGCATTGTGTTTTCCAAAATATTGATGCTACACAAATACATTCAAAATATAATGGATGGCTGTTAAAAAAAGAAGGATTGTAAATGACAAATTACGATTTTTTTTACACAACGCGCGCCTGGTTCGTCCATTTGTTCACGGCTGTGGGACTGATTTTTGCGCTGTTGGCGGCCGTTGCCATTGCTGACGGCGAGGCCTTCATCGCGGCGGTGTGGATTGCCGCCGCCATGTTCATCGATGGCGCCGACGGCAGCATGGCGCGCGCCTGGCAGGTAAAAAAATGGACGCCCGCATTTGACGGCCGCAAGCTCGATGACATCACCGATTACCTGACTTATACCTTTGTTCCGGTATTTTTTCTCGATCACTTTGAATTGATCAGCGGCGGGTGGCGGTGGACGCTTTTTGCTGCGCTGATCGCCTCGGCCTATGGCTTTTGCAATGTGCGCGCCAAAACGGACGACGGATTTTTTACCGGGTTTCCATCCTATTGGAACGGCGTGGCCTTGTATCTGTTTTGGCTCAACCTGCCCCCGCGGCTGGCCGGTTCGATTGTGCTGCTGTTAGCCGCGCTGTCTTTTGTCCCACTGAAGTTTATTTCATTCAACCAAACGCGGCAATTACGCCGGCTGGATCGCTTTTTATTTGCGATTTGGCTGCTGGTGTTGGTCGCGCTTTTCATCAACTTTGATCAGCCGGACCAAGGGCTGCTTTACGTTTCCCTCTTTTACCCGGTGTTTTATTTTGTCGCATCCGCATATCTGCACTGGCACACTTCGCGCTGATTGATGCTGTGAAACTTACACGGTTCCTATCAGTAATTAATTTTTGCTTGCATCTAATGCAAACGTCGTTTAATCTGGATTTTCAATGATTTAAAAACGCATGGAGGTTAAAAGTAGAAGCATTATGACAGAGCAACATTTTGAGGTAATTATCATCGGCGCTGGGGCTGTGGGGCTTACCTGCGCCATCGAAGCGACAAAGCGCGGCTACAGCTATTTGATGATCGACAAAGGCTGTCTGGTCAACTCCATCTTTCACTTTCCCACAAATATGACTTTTTTTTCAACTTCGGAGCGTTTGGAAATTGGCGGCGTTCCCTTTATTTCGCACGGCTATAAACCAACCCGTCGCGAGGCGTTGGAATACTATCGCCGCGTAAAAGAAAAATGGGGTTTGAAAACGGCGCTTTATGAAAAAGTATTGAAAGTTTCCGGCAGCGAGGGCGATTTTTGGGTGAATACGACCAAAGATAAATATCACGCCAATGCGATCATTGTTGCCACGGGATTTTATGATCACCCGAATATGTTGGGCGTGCCGGGTGAAGCGCTGCCGAAAGTAAAACATTATTTTGATGAGCCGCATCCCTATATTTTTCAACGGCTTGCGGTTGTTGGCGGAGGAAATTCCGCGGTGGACGCCGCCCTGGAAACCTTCCGCCGCAGCGCGGACGTGACCATGATCATCCGGGAAAGTAAATTGAAGGATTCCGTGAAATATTGGGTAAAACCGGACATCGAAAATCGCATCCGCGAAGGCGTGATAAAAGCGTATTTTAATTCGGAAATCACGGAAATCCGCGAAAAAGAGATCGACGTGCAAACGCCGGACGGCAAAATTACCCTGCAAAATGATTACGTGCTGGCCATGACGGGCTATCATCCGGACTATCGCTTTTTGCGGCAGCTTGGCATCGAAATATCCGCGGATGAATCCCAAACGCCCTTTTATCATCCCGAAACATTTGAAACCAATCGCCGGGGGATTTTTATGGCCGGCGTGGTGTGCGGCGGCATGAGAACGGGTCGCTGGTTTATCGAAAATGCCCATGAACACGCTATAAAAATTTACGACTGTTTGGACCAGCGACGGAAATAGGGAATCACGAATCAACCTATTTTGCGGCCAACCGTTTCCCCAGGTTTTGGGGCAAGGCATCGCGGTGCATCAAAATCGAAACGGTTTTTGCACGCACATACGATTCGGACATGTAAACATAGCCGTCGTGCCCACGGTCTTTGGTTCCCCAGGAATTTTTGGTAATGTAATACCGCACCCCGTTTTGATCCGTGGCAATGCCGGTGATGTGCATCAGATGATCGTCGGTTGTGACATAATTTTCAAAATATTCCTGCCGAAGCGCTCGAGTCACCTCTTTTTCCGGTTCGGGAATTTTACAGGTTTGTTCCTGCTCTGCTTCGCTTTTTTCCGCCCAATCGATTAACGGCAGAATGGCAATGCCTTCTTTTTTGTTAAATTCCTTTTCACTGGTGTCGCCATCCCAGCCCACGGTGTACCCGCTTTCCAAGGCGTGATCCAATGCTGCCATCAGTTCGTTCAGCGGAACGTTGTAGTAGCGATTGTTCGCCCAATTATCAGGAATTTCCAATGCAAATGTGCTGTAAAACGGGTGATGCGTAAACGAGGTCAATTCAATGTAATTCGCCGGTTTGATGCCCAGCGATTCGGCAAAGGATTTCGGCGTGTAGGTTTTGCCCTTGTAATCGAATTCTTCGGGAAGCTTGCCCAAATAGGCGTCCAGCACGCCTTCAACGGCGGCGCGCCAGGCCGGGCTGAGGCGTTTGCCTTTGTTGGCCACCACGGCGTCCAGCATGGCTTTGAGCACGGCGTCCATTTCCGCGTGATTATGCTTTGAATATCCAACGAATTTTCCATTGTAAACGTATTCCGGGACCGCGCCGTATTGGCTAAATGCGCGCATCAAATCGCCGGAAAGGCTGCCTGCGCCAAAGGTCGTGTTGCCGTGCCGCTGGACGTAATTCAAGGCTTTTTGGGGATAAATATGCCGCACCACAAACATTTCCGATAAATCGAATTTACCCTTGCCGGCGCGCAGCAACTCCGATTCCAAAAACGAGCTGGTGGCAAAACTCCAGCAGGTGCCGGTGCGCGCCTGGTTTTTTACGCTGCTGGCATCCAATTGTTTGATAATCTTGAACTTAAATTCACTTTTTGTCTCCGGGTTCTCATCCGCAAAACTGATTTGAAATAGTCCGAAAACAAACAGGGCTGCCGCCCAACCGGTTAAAACGGGACGATGAAAATTCATGATAATGATCCTGTCTCTTTAGTTCAACATTCGTTCAAAATATTTTTTTAAGATAACGATTCCGGGCGTGACGCCAAAATGAAAAATGTAATGACAGTGTTTTTAACGTCTCAAAAATAATCTTCTGTCACTTTTACTATCTGGCCACTTTAGTATTTGGCAAAAAAGATGATAACGACACAGTAGTGGCATGGCGCGCCATGCCACTACTTTTTAAGCCGAAGCACACCATGCTTTTTAAAAAGTTTTAGTCTGTCCCTGTGGGGGGGCTCGTCCGAGGTAGGAAAAACAATTCTATTCCGCGGTGTTGTCATCATTTTTGCGAACGGCGGCGCGGCGCAAGCCCTGAAAATCCCGCCCGCTGGGTTTTTGGAATACTTCCAGTGAAAACTGCGGAGCGATGGTCAGCAGATGGTCAAAAATATCCGCCTGGATGCCCTCGTAAGCGACCCAGTCCGTCGTGTT
>CAYVDX010000551.1:0-3556 GCA_964450485.1 uncultured Calditrichaceae bacterium | reverse complement strand
GCAGCCGACTCATAATCGGCTGGTCCCAGGTTCGAGTCCTGGTGGGCCCACAATACTGTCAGGGAGTTACGTCTTGAATTGTCTTGGAAAAAAAGTTGAAATTTTGTTGAGTTGCCAGTTTTTAACATAGACAACCTAAACAAAAACGGTGTATTCGGTATTCGGATACACCGTTTTTGTTTAGATAAGTAATTTATTTTCAGTTATATAGAATGTTTTAAAATTAGGAGGACAGGCGGTGAAGAAGCTTGTGGAGAATCTGATACGGCTACAGGAATACGACAATCGTTTAAATGCGCTGAAGCTGCAAAAAGGCGATTTGCCAATGATCATTGAGGGAATGGAAGAGGAGTTAAGCGGAAAAACTCAAAAAGCGGCAGGCCTCGAAGAGAATAAGCAAAAACTTCAAAATGATCGAAAGATATTTGAAAAGGAAATCGAGGCCAGTAAGTCCCAGCTTAAAAAGTATGAGGAAAAATTGTATCATGTTCAAAATAATAAGGAATATGATGCAATCTCATTGGAGATCGACACAAAAAAAGTCGAAATAGAAAATTTGGAAAATAAGATTCTCCAAACGATTGAAGAAGCGGAAGTGCTAAAAACAGAGGGCGATTCGCTCAACGAGGAAATAACAAAGTTAAGCGAGCAATTAAAAGAACAACGCGACGAGCTGGCGGAAATTAACAAGCATACCCAGGAAGAGGAAGATCGCTTAAATCACGAACGTGAAAAATTGGCGAAAATTTTAGACGATCGTCATTTGCGAATGTATGAACGCATTCGCATAGCCAAGGACGGTCTGGCGGTTGCGCCGATCCAGAGAAATTCCTGCAGCGGCTGTTTTTCAGCGATCCCCCCCCAGCGAATCATTGAAGTTCGGAAAAAAGGACGCTTGTTAAATTGTGAATATTGCGGACGAATCCTGGTTTGGACGGGTGACGATTGAGTTTTGCCGAACTTGCGGAACGCGTTTTTAATTCGATTGATCTAAAAAAATGAGGTATTTGCGGCAGTTCAGGTGATCGCCCCGGTTTTGCCGGGGAGGAAAGTCCGAACTCCACAGCGCAGGATGTCCGGAGAGAATCCGGAGCTTGTATTGCCAAAGCAATACGAGACGGAAAGTGTCACAGAAACGATACCGTCCCGGTTCGCCGGGATAAGGGTGAAATGGCGGGGTAAGCGCCCACCGGCCGGTCTCCGAGCAGAGAGTTTCTATCGGAAACGCAGCAATGCCCGGGCCGGATAAACCCCATCCGGAGCAAGGCCAAATAGAGAAGGATTTTCGCTTGCGAAAAACGGAGTTGCGCGCTCCGTTTTCTCTCGGTTTTCCGGGAGGATGAACTTCCGGGTAGGCTGCATTAGATAAATGATCACCATCTCGGCTGGCCGGGATACAGAATTCGGCTTATCGAACTGCCGCGGATACATTCTGTTCGAAGCTGGTAAATTTTATATTTACTCCCCCACGAAACCATCTCAAAACTGATAAATAATTTGGATTGCAAACACCGCTTTTCTCACCTATTTTTGTGAGTTCTATTGTTCGTTTTGAAAAAGTAATTGGGTAGCCAAACAGATGAAATTATTTCAAAAAACATGGACGTCGATTTTAGAACATCTGCAAACAAACAGCGTGTACGGCGTTACGCTGGATAATTTGCTGTTAAAGTTGACCTTTATTTCAATCCTTGTAACGGCCATCATTTGGATGTTGCCTTCAGAGCGCCCGTTTGAATACAGTAATCTCACCGTCGGAACCATCTCCCCGGAGGAAATTATTGCGCCGTTTAAATTTGCGATACAAAAAACCGAAGCGGAGCTTAAGCAAGAAAGAGCCGCGGCCCAAAATAATGTGCCCCCTGTTTTTGACCAAAACCCGGATATCAAAAATCGCCAAATATTAACCTTAAAACGTTTTTTTGGGGATTTGCGCGCGTTTTTTAAAGCGCATGCGGCAGCCATTACACCCAAGCCCCCTGCTTCTGAAAAATCATCACCACTTGAAAAACCGGATTCTCTGTTATTCAAAACGGATGTGCCGGTGGATAGTTTTTTAACGCAACTCAACGTTAAATATAATATTCGGCTGGATGTCGTCGGGTTGGGAAAAATGTATGCCGTTTACGAAAAAGGCATGCTGGATCGCTGGGCAAATGCGCTTGTGAAGGGGCTTGGAGCGGTTTATGAACGGGGCATTTTAGATCGCAACAAAGAAGATATTGTCGAAACGGCGATTATCATTAGCGAGGGGGGGATCGAAGAAGCAAAACCGCTCAATGCCGTTTTAGAATTGCCCCAGGCAAAAGCGATGATCGATAATGCCATTCGGGAAAAATTCGCCCAGGAAGACAATATTCAAAATTTGACCGATATATTGCTTCCGGCATTTTTAACGCCGAATTTTGTTTACAATAATCCCCTCACCGCCGAACGAAAAGAGAAAGCTGTTCACGATGTGCCGCTGACGCGCGGATACGTTGAACAGGATGAACGCATCATCGATAGCAATGAAAAAATTACCGATGATGTCTATCAAAAATTGGTGTCGTTGTCAATAGCACTCAAGGAACGCTCGGCGACACAACGGGGCTGGCAACAATTTAAATTCCATTTCGGCAGAATACTTTTTGCCCTGACCGTGATCATGTTAGCCGTGTTTTATCTTTACTATTACCGCCGGTCTATCTTCAAGGATAACTGGATGCTGGGCATGATCACAATCATTTTTTTATTACAATTTATCGCCGCGGGCCTCATCAACCAATTGACCAGTTGGCCAGCATTGACCATTCCGGTGATTCTGGCGCCGATGCTGTTGGCGATGCTGCTTGATTTTGGATTTGCGTTTATTTGCGTGGTGTCCATCAGCCTGATTCTTGGGGCGATGTTGGGCTATGATTATACATTTACCTTTATCGCTTTAATTGTAGGCAGCGTGGCTATTTTTTCCGTGCAGAAAATACGCAATCGCAAACAAATGTTTCAGGCAATCTTTTTTATTATGCTGGCTTATCTCGTTGCGAATTCTATCTTTGGGTTGATGCATTTTAGACCGGCAAAAGATATTCTTACAGAATTTTTGTATTTCATGATTCCCAACGCCATCCTCGCGCCCATCCTGGTTTATTTTCTGATTGGCGTTTTCGAGCGCTTTTTCGATGTAACGACAGATATTACACTGCTGGAATTATCGGACTTGAATCATCCGCTGCTCAAACAACTGTCTGTCAAGGCGCCGGGAAGTTTTCACCACAGTATTGTTGTTGCAAACCTTGCCGAAGCCGGGTCGGAAGCGATTCGGGCAAATTCGCTGCTGGCCAGCGTCGGCGCTTATTTTCACGATGTCGGCAAAATGGATATGCCTGAATATTTTGTGGAAAATCAACACGGCGGGATAAATAAACACGATAATCTAACCCCTCGCATGAGTTATCTCATCCTTGTAAATCATGTGAAAGAAGGAATTAAGTTAGCCGATAAAAATAAACTGCCCAGGGCTGTAAAACAATTTATTCAGGAGCACCACGGCACAACATTGGTTTCGTTTTTTTAT
>CAYVDX010000550.1:0-3569 GCA_964450485.1 uncultured Calditrichaceae bacterium | reverse complement strand
CGCGACGCCCCCGGGTCCATAACCTTCGTATGTGACTTCTTCGTAAACAACCCCGGGCATTTCCCCGGTTCCTTTTTTGATGGCATTTTCGATATTTTTGGAAGGCATGTTGTTTTGCTTGGCCGCCTGAATTGCCTGGCGAAGCCGGGGATTCATATTCGGATCACCGCCGCCGGTTCTCGCGGCCACTGTCACTTCTTTGATCAATTTCGTGAAAATTTTACCGCGTTTGGCATCCTGCCGTTCTTTGCGAAATTTAATATTTGCCCATTTGGAATGTCCAGACATGCATCCTCCATTTTTTTCAGCGGTTAAACATTTGAAATCTCTCAAAAAAGCGCATTCAGCCGGGGAACAGAGGCATTTGATACAACGGCATTGCTCGGAAACCCGGTAATTTATTGTTGCTCAATCACATCGTTTTCAAATACATCACGCGATAGCCGGGGAATGGTGTTCACTTTTGTTTTGACGATAAATGATGTAGGATAACCTTTTTGCCTTGCCAGGTTCAATAGCTGCAACGCTTCATCGCGGGATTGGCAATCGCCGGCGCGAACTTTGTACAGCGGCGAAGCAAATTCAATATATACAACGATGCTGTCCGATGCGAATTCATACTCCGCTTCTTTTTTCTGCAATGTCGCTTTTTCGATGTCGCCGGTGGCAAATAATTGAACCCGAAATCCGTCAATTTGCCGGTTTTCCGCGGGTGCGGGCTGGTTTTGATTTGTATTTTCAGATGTCGTTGATGGAGATATGGACGCCGGCATTTCGGCATCGGGAAAACTGAGGTTATCATCCGCGAGGGTTACCGGGTCAAACGATTCATCCACACGCGGCGCATTTACCGGCGCCGTTTCTCGTTTTTCCGGCCGTTTCATTTGCCCGGTCGTCGTGCAGGCACTTATCAACAAACCGATGATCAACATCATTAATAAAAACCGAAAAATCCTTCCGTAACATTTCAGACTCATAAATATGCAATCCCATAAAAGTTTTTTCGAAAAAAATAAATTTTAAGTCAAAACGAAATACAAACAAGCCGATGATTCAAGGGAAATAATATACACAGACTTTCCAGTCATGTAAAGGATTTTTGATTTAGGAAATCCGGATTTTTGATTTTTATATTGGGGAGAATTTTAACTGTTCCTTATTTAATGATGTTTATCACAATTGACTTTCACAAATTGCTTTTTTTATGACCCTTACAGAATACAACCAAATGATAGGAGAGTTTATTCAATGAAACTTCGCGGATACATACGTGCGATTTTTGTTATTTCAGGTATCACATTATTCATGGTGTTGAGCGGATGTCTGGACAGGATTGACAACGCTCCCCCGGTGACGACCATTTTGAACCCGGAAAACGGTGCAGTGCTGAATGGCGTCGTGCCGGTAATTGTTACCGCTTCAGACGACAAGGAAGTCAAATCACTCAAACTGTTTATCGATGGTCTTGAGGTGCAGGCGGCTGACGGTTCCGAAATTCGTTACGAGTGGGATACGGATCCCATTTTGGATAATCGCCAGCATTTTATCGCTGCGTATGCCATTGACAAGGATAACAACATCGGCCCCTCGGCAATTACAACGGTGACGCTTTTTGATTTACAGGGCGATACTTTACCACAGGTTGTGACAATCCAGCATCCGCTGAACAATCAAATTGTGACCGGGATTGTCAATATTGCCGTGGGCGTCGATCGTCAATTTAATAATCCCATCGACAGTGTGCAGATTTTTATCGACGGCGCAAAAGTTGTTACTGACCGGGAATTTCCCTTTTTGTATCAATGGGATGTCACCGGGTTGGTTGATGGCACGCAGCACACCATTTTTGCGATCTCTTATGATCGCGTTGGTTTCAACATTTCCTCCGGTGTGACCACGGTTACGGCAAATACTCAGAATATTACCCAGGACCCGCCGGTGGCCAGCATCGAAAATCCGGTGGATCGCCAAACCGTGCAAGGGCTTGTGACGTTGGTTTGCCGGGCTGATAATTTTGTCGCGGGCAATGTTGCCGATAGCGTGGTCTTTTTTGTGGACGGCTTTCGCATCGGCAATGATACCGATGTGTCGGACAATATTTTCCGGCAAACATGGGACGCCAGCAATGAACCGAATGGGTCAAGTCACACCATTTTTGCGGTGGTTTACGATCAGCAGCAGTTTAACGTTTCCACCGGCTTTATTACCGTCACCGTCTCGTCAACCGTCGATCTCGATGTTACCGCGCCAACCGTGGCGATCATCTTTCCCGATCCCAATGCGCAAAATATTTTTTCAGTCAGCCAGTTGGGCGGCATAAAAGTGGTTGCGGATGCGTTTGATGATACCCGGGTCACACGGGTGGAATTTTACATCGACGGCGTTTTGCAAAACACAGACACCGTTCCGCTATACGAATACGATTGGAGCTTCGCCGGGTTTGCCACGGGCGTGGATCACACTATTTATGTGCGCGCCTACGATCCTTCCGACAATGTTGGGGTTGCCTTTATGGGCGTTCGGCTGGAGCCGTAAAGCATTTCGCCAAACCTCCAGGGCTTCCCAAACCCTGGAGGTTTTTTTTATTTCACAATCCCAAACCGCCGAGCGTTTCAAATTTTCGGCGGTTTTTTTGTGCTTTCCAATCGAAACGGGGGCTTGACGGATGTGCGGCAATAACGCCGCCCGAATTGCGAAAGGTTTCAAACCATCCCAGCGTTCCCAAAAAACTTGGCACCGCGGCAGTGGCATGTGTGCCGCCGGGAATTGTGACGAGTTCAATTTGGGTTGCGCCGTTCGCTGTCAGGCGATCCAACGCCGTCAATGCGTTTTGGTAAAAAACGGTTTGATCCGCATCGCCGTGGAACATGCGAATGGGAGCGACGGGCGTCCAATCCAACAGAGAGTTTTCTTCAAGTCGTTGTTTAATCTCCGGCTCATTCCCGGCAAAATAAGCGTTCACCACATCCTGGTTGAACAATTCCATCACATTTGCAGACAACCGGCTGGTAACCTCGCCGAAGTCTTTTGTGCCGTCAAACAACGTGTCCATTCGCTGCCCAAACGGCGGATTAAAAATTTCGTTCAACCGGTTCCAACCGTAAATGTGATCATAAGCCGTCATAAAAAACGCCATGTTTGCCGGCTCTTTGTAAGTTTCACTTTTAGAGATCGTTTCAAACATATTCACAATGTCGTAGGGTCCGGCCATTGGCGCAACCGCGGTCAGAGAGAATTCGTCGGCGTAATTTGCTTCGAGTTCCTTGTGCGTCGCCATGGTGACATAGCCGCCTTCGGAATAGCCGGTTAAAAAAAGCTGCTCATTCAGCGCAATGTTGTTTTCGGCGCACCATGTTTTTGCCGCGCGCAAAAAGTCAATGACCGCGATGGACAACGATTTCGCGTGAATATACGGATGCAGCGTTTCAGAAACGCCGAATCCCGGGTAATCGGGCAGGCAGGCAGCGTAACCGATGGATCCCATGATCAGCCCGATCACCCCTTCCGCCAGATTCAGCACCTGCACGGAAGCAACCTGATCCCGCTTGATGATCGTACCGTGATGAATG
>CAYVDX010000549.1:0-3570 GCA_964450485.1 uncultured Calditrichaceae bacterium | reverse complement strand
TCCCGCGCGGTGCTGCCATTCGCCGGACCGGAACCGACAAAATAATCCACATCGCCATCCTGGTCAAAGTCCGACCAGGTGCCCACGGTGTACGGCTGAAATCCATTGGAAATGAGGTTTGCATCCAACTGCGTGAGGTTGTAACTGTTGGCCGGGCCGTCATTTACAAGGATATGATTTAAGGTGGGCTGGTTTCCCGGCGCGATGAAACCGGCCGGATGCGTGATGGTCAGGTCAACATTTCCATCGTTGTTAAAATCTCCCCAGGCGCAAGACCAGCCGCGAAGCGCGAATGAATCCGCGGTTGCGCCGGTTCGTATTTTTGTAAATGTATCATCGCCGTTGTTTCGATAATAAAAGGAATTTCCCCCGGCAATGAACACATCGACGTCGCCATCATTATCCGCATCTGCCCAGGAATTTCCCAGGCCGGTGGTGGTTTTAATTCCCGTGGTGCTCACTAAAACATACGCGCCATTATCATTTCGATATAAACCCTTTAACCCGATAAAAATATCGAGATCGCCATCCTGATCATAATCGATAAAACTCGCACCGGTGTATGAAGGCGGACCATTGCTGACAAACGGAAAATCCGCGCCGCTGACGCCGCTGAATTTTTGCGCAAAAACATTCCCGGCCAGTAATATCGCGATAAAAATCAAGCGTAAAGCTTTACCACGCCATGATGATTCGCTTAACAGTGAATTTTTACAATTGGGCATTTTATTTCCTCCAAATTTTTAAAAAAAATCCGTGAGACAATTTGCAAAACGAATAAGTTGCTAAAATATTACGGATGGAAACGCAGTATGGACATACCCAATTCGGGAGATTTTTTTGCTGAAATCGCCCACGTTTTATTCAAAAAACAACCCGTTTGTACTCTTATTTTGGGTGTTGTTGGTGGGTCGTTAAAGCCTGAATGATTTTTTGATGGGCTTTGGGGAAAGGAAAATGATCAATTTTTTGAAGCGTAACCCAGCGAAAATCCGTTCCAAAGGCGAGTTTAACGTTGCCGGAGTGATCATCACAGGTAAAAACGTCGGCGACGAGTTTAAAATGTGTAAAGGTGTGCTGAATGCGAGTCAGTAAACGCAGCGATTTTACCGCAATCGTTGTCGATTCAAAAATCACGCGCTCGCAGGCAAGTTTGGGCGATTCGCCATTGCGCATTTCGCCGCCGGGGAATTCCCACAGCCCGCCAAGCAGCCCGTTTTCCGGACGGCGAATGATCAGCAATTGATCGCCTTTGCGAATGACGGCAGCGGCAAAATGGCGCTCCGGGATTTTGGCGCGCTTCTTTCGCCGGGGAAAATCAGCGACGCGCCGGGTTTGAAACGCCCGGCAAAAAGCGTTCACCGGACAGCCGGGGCAAAGCGGCTGTTGCGGGCGACAAATCAACGCGCCTAATTCCATGACGCCCTGGTTGTAATCCGCCGGATGGGTTTTGTCCAATACGGCGTCGGCGATTTGCTGAAATTCTTTTAGCGATTTGCTGTCATTCACCGCTGCTTTGACGGCAAACATTCGCGCCAGCACACGCTTGACATTGCCATCGACGACCGCGTGCGGCGCATTAAATGCGATGCTCTGCACTGCTGCGGCAATGTATGGCCCGACGCCGGCTAACTCCCGAAAATCATCATAGTCAGCGGGAATTTCTCCGCCGTATTTTTCAACAACCGTCCGGGCGGCGTTGTGCAAATTGCGGGCGCGGGCGTAATAGCCCAGCCCTTCCCACAACTTCAGCACCTGCTGCTGATCGGCCGCGGCCAATTTTTCAATCGTGGGAAATGCTGCCAAAAATCGATGAAAATACGGGATGACCGTCGCTACCTGGGTTTGCTGAAGCATCACCTCCGAAACCCAAATGTAATAGGGATCGCCGTTTTCCCGCCAGGGCAGCTTGCGGTGTGACCGTTGATACCAGTTTATCAGGCGCTCCTGAAAATGTTCAACGTTATGGCTGTTGAGTGCAGTGTTTTTCATCGCTGCCAATTTAAGGTGAAAATGGAGATCAATCAACAGGCAGGCATTATTCTATAACATACCCTTTTACTTTTGTAGGCGATTGCCGACATTCTCTTGAATTTTTCCCCTGGCGTTGCTACATTGTTACAGAAATTCTATCAAAACAAATATCGCAGAACGCCGACGACAAACCGATTGCTCAAAAAAAGCGCCAAACGGGATTGCAGGAGTTCACATCAATGGTCAAATATTTTAAAGCCGTTTTTATCATTTTGCCGTTATCCTTCGTAACCGGGAATTTACTTTATGCCCAGTCAAAGGATGCTTTTGTTATCCCGGCAGATGATTTCAAATTTGAACACATCGGACGCGAGGAGGGTCTAATGGCTGCCTCTGTTTTGAGCATTTTGGAGGATTACCAGGGCTTCATGTGGTTCGGTACAACCGACGGTCTGTTCCGATTTGACGGCTATGGCACGACGGCTTATAAAAATGATCCGCAGGATTCCACTTCGCTGGGAAATAACAATGTATTTACGCTTTTGGAAGATAGAAATGGCACTTTGTGGCTCGGCACTGCCGGGGGCGGTGTCAATCGCTTCGACCGTGACAAAGAACAATTTGTTCACTACAGACACAATCCGGACAATCCCAACAGCCTGAGCGGCGACGTTGTTTCCGCGCTTTTTGAAGATGGCAGCGGGGCAATTTGGGCTGGAGCCTGGAATGGCTTGAACCGGCTCGATCCCAAAACCGACGTGATTACGCGGTATGTGCATGACGCCGGTGATTCAACCAGCATGAACCCGGATTGGATTCGCACGGTCTGCGAAGATACGCTCGGCACGATTTGGGTGGGAACCGACGGCGGCATCAGCCGTTTGAACCGTGAAACGGGCACCTTTACGCACTTTATCGAGGATGCGGAAAACCCGCACAGCCTGAGCAGCAATGCCGTCAATGCCATCTTCAAAGATCGCAAAGGCACTTTATGGATCGGGACGTGGGGCGGGCTGGATCGTTTTGGTTATGAAACACAGCGTTTCACCAATTTCCGTTTCAATGGCAAAGTGACTTCGATTTGTGATTCCCGCAGTGATGAACTGTGGATCGGAACGACCCGGGGATTCTACCACATCGCCGATATGCGGGATGCCAGCCTTCTCGCCGCAGTGGAAAAGCCCGCTATCATGCAAAGTTATATTATCCAGGATATTTACGAAGACAACACCGGGGCGATCTGGATCGCCAGCGATCACGGCGTTTACCGTTACGACCGCGGGCAGCGGCGTTTTAAACACCTCATCCATGACCCGGACAATCCCAACAGTTTGAGCCAGAATCGCGTTCGCGCCATTTGCGAGGACAGCAGCGGCGCGATATGGATTGGCACGGCCGGAGAAGGTCTCATTAAATATGATCCGCAAACCGGACGATTTCAGTATAATTTTTTTCCTGGTCTGGAGAATGAGGGATTTTCTCCGGGACCGCCCGGTACTAATTCTCCGATAAGTAGTCTGTATGTGGACCACGATGGTGTGCTTTGGATCGCCCAAGTGATCCGATGTGGTCGATACTACTTCCACCGCCAGAAAA
>CAYVDX010000548.1:0-3580 GCA_964450485.1 uncultured Calditrichaceae bacterium | reverse complement strand
TGTTTATGCTTTAAATTTTCGGAAATTTACAGCGAAATTCAAAAGTGATTTCAGAATGCTGTTTAATCATTACTTACATGGCTCAATTGTCGTTTTTCTCTCACTTTAATCAGCAGATTTGCTGGATCGAAGTGAGAAATGTTAGTTAACGTGAGTTCAACGTAAGCAACTTAGCAAAAACAGCGATAAATATTTGATTTTAAACGAATAAGACCAGATTTGTTGTAAAAAAGATTTGCTATAAACATACCACACCTGGCGGGGTTCGCACTATTGAAAACCGCGTAGCGGTGAAATGTTTATAGTCCAAAAGAGTGTTCCAAAGTCACATTAACTCCGTAGGAGTGGCATGATTATCATCTTTTTAAAAAGTGTCCGGTACTAAATAAATGGTCATAAAGCGAGTAAAAAGCTCGTTCCACGCTCTGCGTGGAATGCAATTACGTGACGCTCCGCGTCACAAACCTGATAAATATGATAGATTTTTAGTATTTTGGACGCAGAGCGTCCGTATATGGCATTAGACGCGTAGCGTCGAACGAGTTTTTTTTCATTTACAGTCTTCCCTAAAAAAATGTCCGGTACTGAAATTTTTCAAATGATTACCCATTTTTTCTTGCGTCGAACTCACGTTTAGTTAATAACTGATGTTACGCGCAGTTGAAGCTGTTTTACGCGAGGCAGAGCCTCGCAGCGAACACTGCGGTGCTGAGCACCGCAGCGAGTGGTTGTTTATATAAACCGTAAAACACGGAACTTACGTGACCATTTTTTATCGTCATTTTAAAAGCCTCGTTCCACCGCTCTGCGGTGGAATGTTTTCTGCGAGGCTCTGCCTCGCGTAACATGAGTTAATAAACCGTTTCAACGGTTTTGACCCGCTTTCCAACTCCTGAAACCGTTGAAACGGTTCTCTTTTTGAGTGAATTTGCCATTTCCCCCAACTGAAGTTGGGGGTTAATGAGAAACTTCAAAAAGTGTCCGGTACTGAAATTCTTTCATGAGTTTCGGGTGTTTGGCGGGGCGTTTTTAATTTTTGTCGTGTAGTGAGCGTATTTTTAACAAATTTATTTTGAAGGATTTGCCATGTCCCAGGACAAACTATTTCGGAAAAAGAAAGACCTGGTCGGTGATTTCGATTTCGGCAAAAACACGGCCCGGGTATTTGATGACATGCTCAACCGCTCGGTCCCTTTTTATGGCGAAATGCAGCGGATGATCGCTGAAATGGGCGGTTATTTTGCGGTTGAAAACACAAATCTGTATGACCTGGGCTGCTCCACCGGTGAAACGCTCATTTATCTCGATAAAATCATGCCGGCGCATGTGAAACTGATCGGCGTTGATTACTCGGCGGACATGCTGAAAAAAGCGGAACAGAAGCTGCGAAAAGCAAATTTTTCCCATGAATATGAATTAATCCAATCTGATTTAAATCATGGCGTCAATGTTGAAAACGCATCGGTGGTGATTATGAATCTCACCCTCCAGTTTATCCGCCCGCTTTTCCGGGAAAAATTGGTGCGCGGCATCGCCGAAGGGATCAACGAAGGCGGATGCTTTTTTTTGGTTGAAAAAGTGTTGAGCCGGCATTCGCTCATCAACCGGATGTATATCAAACTGTATTACGATTTCAAAAAACGCAGTGGCTACAATGAGTTGGAAATCCGGCAAAAGCGGGAAGCGCTGGAAAATGTATTGATTCCCTATCAATATGACGAAAACAGGCAGCTTTTTCTGGAAAACGGTTTTAAGTCGTACGAGTGCTTTTTCAGATGGTATAACTTCTGCGGAACCCTCGCGATTAAATAGAAAACAGATGGAAAAAATGTTGATTCTATGTCGTTTCGTGTGGGTAGCGACTTTTTTTTATATTCAAGGCTCTTTTTACGCCAATCCGAAGATTCCGGATTCTTTCGGAACGGCGTTATACGCCATAGCCCAGGGTGCGATGTTTTTTGCGCACCCTGGGTAATCGTATCACAACAAGGCGCATACCCCAACGGGGTTAAACAAAATCGCGCGGCATTGTGTAACCCCGTTGGGGTATAAATGATATTGGCATTTTTTACCCAGGGTGTCCCGGAAGGCCGGGAAACCCTGGGTTTTAGTGTATAACGCCGTTGGCGTAAAAAATTCAAATCCACACAAAGCGAGATAGAGCTAAAATGTTGGTAAATCTCGGCAAGTTTTTCTTTAAGTATCGCAATGGGCTGTTCCCGGCGATTTACCTGTTGTTGGTTTTGTTTACCAATCCCGGCGTGTTTTTGGGCGACGCGCATTTGGATCGATTTACCAGCGCGGCCGGTATTTTAATCGCGCTGGCCGGGGAAACTTTTCGCATGATCGTCATTGGCTTTGCCTACATCCGCCGCGGGGGGAAAGACGGCAAGGTTTACGCGGATTCGCTGGTTCAAAGCGGCTTTTTTGCCCACGTTCGCAATCCCATGTATGTCGGCAATTACCTGATTATGCTGGGATTCGTTCTGTTATACGGCTCGATTTGGGCTTATCTGCTTGTCCTGCCTTTTTTTACCCTGATATATTATTCGATTGTGAAAAACGAGGAGGATTATTTAAAACGCAAATTCGGCCGGGAATTTGAAAATTATTCAAAAAATGTCAATCGATTCATCCCGAATTTGAAGGGTTTGAAAAACTCGCTGCGGCAATTTCACTATGACTGGAGGAAGGCGCTGAAAAAAGAATACGGCACCATTTTCGTGGTGCTGGCCGGCTTGCTGGCCATCGTTATTTGGAAGGAAATTTATTTTTTCGGATTTGAAAACAGGCGAACGGAAATATGGATGCTGGCGTCGCTGTTTATCCCGGTGATTTTGTTTTACGGAACGATTCGCTATTTGAAAAAACGAACCGGGTTTTGACGGGCAAAACGAACCGATTTTACTTTTAAATCGGTCTTTTTTTTACTATTTTTCGGAAACGATTAATTTACACAAACGGTATTTTTAGACAAAAACAATTTAGAAGGTTAAAAAAATGAAACTCCAGATAATTTTAGCGCCCAGCGATGAGGGCGGATATACCGTAATTGTTCCGGCACTGCCGGGTTGTATCAGCGAGGGAGATACAAAAGCGGAAGCCCTGGCAAATATCCGGGAGGCGATTGAATTATATCTTGAACCGGTAGCGGATGATCAAACGATTAACCCGGGCACGGAAATACTTGAAATCGCCGTATGAGCAAGGTGCCAAGTCTAAATTATCCGAAAGTTATCAAGGCTTTGGGTCGTGACGGATGGGTGGTAGTCCGTCAAAAAGGAAGCCATATACGTTTACAAAAGGATACTGAAGAAGAGACTTTGAAACTCACCGTTCCCGCTCACAAGCCCATTAAAAGATCAACTTTATCCCACATTATCAAACAAGCTCATTTAACTTTGGATGAATTTTTAGCGCTTTTGTGAGAAATGTTTTCCATACACAACGCCAGTAGGGGCGTTTTATTAAACGCCCTGCCGGTTTTTGGTAAAACGCCCGTCGTCAATAATTCTCACCTTCACGCTTTCATCGACAAAATCCTCGACATTATTTCCAGCGTCAACGACAAAGTATTTGT
>CAYVDX010000547.1:0-3583 GCA_964450485.1 uncultured Calditrichaceae bacterium | reverse complement strand
AATTAAATTATCCATTTCCGGCTGCGGCAAGGTGGATGGCATCGGCACGACCAGCCCGTCCACTTTTTCGGTGATTTTGGCTTGCGGCGCAATGCGAACCACTTCGTACTGTTTTTTCAATTCGTTGACAACCTGCCAGGCGGGAGAAGTGCTGCCGCTTTGAAAGTCGAAGCCGCCAAACAGCTTGGCCTCGGTTGCAACGACGCCCACTTTTTTGCGCTCGGTTTTGGCGACCACGCGAATGCTGCGAACCAATTCGTATTCCGTCGGCAACCCGCGATCAAAAAACGGGATGACTTCTTCTTCCGCCCCGGAGGTAAACGCCACGCCCATAAACACCTTGCTTACGCTGGCGCGCGCGCTTCCCGGATCCGGTATTTCGCGGGGCACAATCCCGAATTTTTCGCGCGCTTCGCGGGCTTCCTTGGTGTAAGGCTCGGTATCGTGAATCAGCACTTCCACCCGGTTTTCGCCGATGGCGTCGATTTCTTCCAAAAAGCCCACCAGGTTTTCCCGCGTTTGCACATATTGCTGCGGCACATTTTTGCTGATATACGCCTGGATGAACACCGGACGATTGTCGGGAATTTCATCGATCAACCGATGCGTTTCGCCGGAAAGCGAGTGGAGTTGCTCGGCGGTGACGTCCGAGCGAAACCCGATGCGTCCCAAAATCGCATTCAGGCTGATCACGCCGATCACCAATGCCGCCACGCGAATGGCATGATGCCAGGACATTTTCAAACCGTCGGCTGCTTGCGGCCAATGGCGACGGCTGATGAGCAGAATGTTCAAATACAGCATCACCGCGGTTAGCGAAAGAAAATAAAGCAATCCGGAAAAGCTGATGATGCCGCGGGCAAAATCGCCGAAGTGGCCGTAAACGCCCAGCGGTTCCAGAAAATGCCGCACGCTTTCGCCCAACAGCCCGCCGAAGTTATCCACAAATACAAAAAATCCGCAGAATATCGCCCCGAGGATAAAGGCAATGGTCACGTTGGCGCTGAGCAGCGAGGCCAGCATGCCCACGGAAATAAAGGCGGCGCCGATGAACCAGTAGCCCAGGTAGTTGGCGAAAATCAGCCCCAAATCCGGGCTGCCCAGCCAAAACACCACAAAAACGTGGCTCAACGATAACATCAGCGACGCGGTGTAAACGCCTAACACGGCGATGTATTTTCCCAACACGACCTCCAGGTCGGTGGCCGGCAGGGTCAGCAGCAGTTCATCGGTGCCCTGTTTTTTTTCATCCGCCCACACGCCCATGGTCAGCGCCGGGACAAAAAAGAGCAGCAGCAGCGGAAAAACCGCGTTTAGCTGCGCGAGATTTGCCAGGTTATTCAAGAAAAAACGCTCCTGCCAAAATGCCGCAGCCGCGCTTAAAAAGATGAAAAGGGTGATAAAAACATATCCGGAAGGATTGGTAAAGTAGAGTTTCAGGTCGCGTTTAAAAATTGCTTGCACGACCTTCCAGTTTATGTCGAACTTCATTGATGCGCCTCCTCTGTTACACCTGCTTTTTCAGCCATATGATTCCCGGTCAATCGATAAAATGATGTTTCGAGGGAACCGTTTTCTTTCAATTCCGAGGGCGTGCCGTCGAACACTAACTTCCCCTCGTGCACAAAAATGACCCGCTGGGCAATGGCGTCCACTTCCTGCAAAATGTGGGTGGACAGCAGAATGGTTTTTTTCTGCCCCAGTTCCTTGATATTTTTACGGAATTCGTGAATCTGGTTGGGGTCCAGCCCGGAGGTGGGTTCGTCCATCACCAGCACATCGGGATCGTGCAACAAGGCCTGGGCCAGTCCCACCCGCTGTCGATAACCGCGGGAAAGCTTGCCAATGGGTTTTTCCATTACCTGGCTTAGCGAGGTTTGTTGCTTAACAAGCTCGATGCGTTGATTTAAAAAATCGGGCGACATGCCGCGCGCTTCACCGAAGAATTGCAACATCTCAAGCGGCGTCATATCCAGGTAAAGCGGTCCGTTTTCCGGTAAATACCCCAGGTGTTTTGCCGCGTTTAGGCGATCTGCATTGACGTCATGCCCGGCGATTTTTGCACGGCCTTCGCTCGGCGCTAAAAACCCGCACAAAATGCGCATGGTGGTGGTTTTTCCGGCGCCGTTCGGCCCCAAAAACGCAACAATCTGACCTTCGGGGATTTGAAAAGAGATATCCTGAATCGCTACAAACGAACCGTAATATTTACTCAGCCCGTTTGCTTCGATCATCATTTTGGGAGTAGTAGCCATTTAATACCTCATCCATTTGTTCCCACAATTTTATTAATTTTAGTGAATTTAACAACTGTTTATCAGCCGATAAAACAATGTTTACGGGCGATTAAACTATGCACAAATCAATTTGTTTCCGAATTTTAATAAATTGCCAACGCAACAACATTCCCCCAGGGATGTTCAACATTTTTCACCGGCGAATGCCTGTTTTTTGGGGAAATATAAAGAAGAACGACCTTGCATTATTCATATTGCGGTGGGAACAACACAACGTCTCATATTCGGCGGGAAAAGATACGGTAAATTCAAAAATGTTTCAAACGGTTTTTAAAAAAGACGCTATCGGGTTTCTTGTGAAAACCGCCCCCTTATCACATTCACAACTCATGCCCAAAGCGTCATTTCCCGATTGTCGGGATTTTCATCCCGCATGTTTTATCAGTGGCAATCCATTTCTAAGCACCCTCATGAATCCCCGATTAGCGCATTCCCCAAAAGGGCCGGCCGGGCATGACAAGCTTATCGAATTTATGCGATTATAAACAGCGTCCGTACTGAATATGAAAAAAATGAAATGTCCCAGAACAAATATGATCTGTGAAAACCCGGGTTAATTTGTGGCTGAAATAGAATGTGTCCGGCGCTGAATTTAGCGATGGAAAGCTAAACGCCAAGCCTCTTATCTTGCATTTACACACGAATGTTTGTGATACCTTTATTTGTATTTTAAATTATAGACGTTTATTTTAATGAGTCGATCATCATTCGGGTAGAACGTATCTTTAATCGAGAAAAAAAATGAGACCTGTAACGAAAGTGCTCATCGTCGGCGCCGGGCGAGGCGGCAGAACGCTAATCGAACTTTTTCAAAATGATCCGACGATCGCCATTATTGGGGTTGTTGATCTTCGACAGCACATCGCGGGAATCCAGTTGGCGAAAAAGCTGGGCATTCCTACCGCTTCGGATTTCCAGGATTTTCTTGATCATCCCAAACCGGATTTGATTATTGACGTCACCGGAAATCCCCGGGTTCACGATGAACTCAGCGCCAAAAAAGCCGCGGAAAGTGAAATTGTTGGCGGGTTAGCCGCCCGTTTTATGTGGGCATTAATTGATGAACGCAAGCAGCAGAAAATAATGGCGGAAAAATATCAATCCATGATGGAAGCGTTGGGCGCCGAGGCCGAGAGTGAATTTATTGTCGGGAATAACCGGAAAATGCTGGAAGTCGCCGGGCTGGTGATGAAAGTCGCGCCGACCGCATCAACCGTTCTCATTCGCGGTGAAACCGGAACCGGTAAGGAAATCATTGCCCGGGCGATCCACCGGCACAGCCCTAA
>CAYVDX010000546.1:0-3585 GCA_964450485.1 uncultured Calditrichaceae bacterium | reverse complement strand
TTATCACCATATCTTCAATAAAAACAAAGTTGTTGAGGGTTTTTAAGGTTTCAAAAGTAAAATCCGGTTTCAGGCGGATTTTTACCAATTGATTGGCGCCGTTGTCGCCAATCCAGCACTCGCCGCTTTTTACATCGGCAATGATGGCGTGGGGCGCTTGAAAGGTGTAGTCGCCGCTCACCTCGGTCAGGTTTTGGGGATTGCTGGTGGGAAAGGCAAATAAACGGCCATCGAAAGTGATGATCAACGCAACGTCAAACACGCCGCCGATGGCTGTGATGGTGACAGCGCGCGGAGATGCGCCGGTCAGCCGCACCGGAAAATCGCTGCGAACGTAGCCCCCGCCGCTCCAGATAAACCGTTCAATTTCCCGGTCATCCCGATCGGCAATGTAAACGGTTTGCGCGTTCTGATTTTTCACAAACGGTTGAAACGGCGAATTAAAGTAACTTGCGGCGCCGGAATCGGGAAAAACCAGCGTATTGGCGTAAGTGATCGTATCCGGTTGGCTGGCCGGGTCGTCGTTGGCGTTCAGCTTGATCAAGCGGTTGTTCCCCTGCTCGCTGATCCACACATCGCCGCTGGCCTGGTTGATGGTGATCCAGCGCGGCTGGCGGAAGCCGTAAATCCGCTTCAGCTCTGTGTTTTGAAATCCATCGATCAGAACGGCGGCATTTTCAGAAACGCTGAGCGCCCAAACGGTTCGGGTGTCCTGATGCATCGCCAGGTCAATCACCGTGGGAATATTGGCGAAACTGGTGATGACTCTGCCCTCGGCGTCAATTTTATACACCTGCGCACCGTCAAAATCGGCGACATAGCAGCCGTAAAAATCTTCCACGTCGTTGGTAACGGCAACCGGTTTTAGAAACGCCGCCTCCGATTCTAAAATTTTATCGCCGCTTGCGGTAAATTTTACCAGTTTACGCGATCCGCTATCCACCGTCCAAAGGCTTTTAAATTCGGAATAGGCGAGCACATTCAGGGTATCGCGGGTCGATGCGCCGAGGTTGTCGGTCGCTGTTACAATGAAGCGAAACGGCGTTGCAATGTCGCTGACAAAGGGCGGGGCCGTCCAGGAAGCGCTGCCGGTTGCCGGTTCATCATGGCGCAACGCGCCGGCCGCCGGCGAAACCTCAAAAGTGTAACTGAGATCGAATCCCTCCGGGTCGTTCGCCTCGGCAGACAGCAATAGTTGGTTGCCAAACAGCACGTGATTCGCTCCCGTGGAAAACAGCGTAATGACCGGCGGCGCATTTCCAACGGAAATGGTCGTAGTTGCGGAGTCTTCCGCCCCGCCGCCGGTTTTGACAACGACGGAAATTTCCACCTGCATCGTATCCGTCGGCGCGGTCCATTCAATTTCCACATCGCTGTTTTTCTCAAATGATCCGGCGGAAACCGACCAATTCGTGGTGGTTGTCACGCTATCCGGCAGCCCGGAAATGGAGACGGAAATTAGCTGCTTCGCGCCGATAGCGATATTTTTTGACTCTGCCATGATTTCAATAATGGGTTTTTCCGGCGGGGATTCGTCGTTGTTATTCAACAACTTATCGCAACTTAACAAGCTCAAAAAAAATAAAACCATCAAAACATATTTGGAAATTCTGTTATTAGACATCCCGTCTGGCAACATGCCGAATCCTTTCGTTATTGCTTTGCGATTATCGGCTTTTTTTGAAGGGATGTTTAGGATGTGTCGGAGAATTTGGCCGGTTAAACGTTGAGGAGCATATCAAATTATCCTGTCATTTTAAATCGTTTCGATTTAGATTAAAAATACATCTCATTTGAAAAAGGAACGCAATGCAGATACTCAAAATGATTTCACTTCTAATGCTTTTGAATACTTCCACGCTTTTGGGGCAGGAAACCGTTATACGCATCACTGTTCAACAAAACAGCTTCCATCAGGAATTACAATTCGGCTTTGATCCAAACGGCAGCGATGGCTACGATCCGGCGCTCGATCTGCTTTCGCCGCCACCGCCACCGGGATTTTTTGCACAGTTGCTGTGGAAAACGCAAAGCTATTTTAAAGATATTCGCAATGATAAAACGCTGCCGGATACCTTCCGGGTCCGTTACTTTCGCTCAGGCAATGGGCCGCTTGTTTTACGATGGAATTCTGCTTCTCTGCCGACAAATCGCGAATTCCGCATCACCGATGATTTTGATATCAACAGTTTTGTGCTGAACATGCGCACGGTGGACAGCCTGGTTGCCGATGATCACGGGCTTTTGTTTGATCAACTCAGAATCATCGTCGAAGCGGGTGCGGTGGGGCTTGGCGAGGCCGGAACAAATGAATTGCCGCAGGATTTTCAATTGTTGCAAAATTATCCGAATCCATTCAATCCATCCACAAGCATTCGATACTTTTTAGCAGTTGCAAGTATCGTTGAAATATCAATTTACGACATCTCCGGAATGCGAATTCAAACCATCATTCACAAACAGCAAAACGCCGGCTGGCACGACGCTTCCTGGGATGGAGAAACCAACACCGGCCAACCTGCTGTCAGCGGCATTTATTTCTATCGCCTCACCACTGCACGGAAAACCACCGTCAAAAAAATGGTTCTGATCCGTTAGGGAATAGTCCTCGTCGAACCGGACAGTCTGTGACCGTTTCCAAACAATCGCGATTTATCTCAGCAATTAACAACAGCTTCCGCCGACATTTACACTGACATCCGGCACAGCGGCCGCCGGTTTGCAATCAAAGGGACCAAAATGCGTGGAGCGATCGCCGAGAATCGTAAAATATGGCGAAAACCGGGTTTCCTGCAGCATCGCCGCGGTGTTGCCGCATACCAGCATTGGTTTTCCGGTAATAAACAGATGATGATCATCCAGCATGAATTGATGCGGCGAATCGGGAATCCCGCCCTTGTAAATGGCAATTTGCCCGAAATCTTCGCAAATATCTTCCAGCGACGCCAGCTTGAACGCGCGAATGGTCATGGAATAAAAGTCGATCATGCCCGCTTTTGCTTCGATGGCTGGGTCTTTTAGGGCGATGGCGCTTTGCTTCAGCACGCGATAATCGAGACAGCCTAAATCGCGCAGCATTCGGCGGAAATCCTCGATATACAACGCGCCGGAGAGGCATTCGCCGTAAAGCACCGGGTCTTTTCGCAGCGATTCGGGAATGCGCCGCCCGCTGAAAACATCCGAAAAATACAGTTCGCCGCCCGGTTTGAGCACCCGGAAAATCTCCGTAAAAACCGCCCGCTTATCCGGCGAAAGGTTGATCACGCAGTTGGAAATCACCACGTCGATGGAATTATCCGCGATGCCGGCCGCGCGTAAATCTTCGATGTAGCCTTTGCGAAAATCCACATTGGGTTTTTCAAAGCCAAAGCGTTTGGCTTGTGAATCGCGATATTTATTGGCAACGTCTAATTGCTCATCCGTCATGTCGATGCCAATGACGAATCCGTCCGGCCCGACCAATTTTGAGACTAAATAGACATCCCGTCCGCTGCCGCAGCCCAAATCGAGCACGGTTTTGCCTTCCAGCGCTTCGGGAATCGGTGAACCGCAACCGTAAAATTTTTCCAGAATTTCGTCTTCGAT
>CAYVDX010000545.1:0-3598 GCA_964450485.1 uncultured Calditrichaceae bacterium | reverse complement strand
CTTTCATATTTTGGGTTGGTGCCGGCGGCGTTGCTCGGTTTAAACATCAATAAACTGCTCGAGCGGGCCGGTTTAATCGCTGAAATCACTAAAAACGGCGGGGATATGATGACCAATATTCCAACATACCTGGGCGTCATCATGGGCGAATTGGTAAAAGCCGGGCGTGATAAAGCCACGTTTATCACCACGCCGCAAACCAAATATTTCGGCGCATGGGTAGAGCAGCTAATTGCTGAAAGCATTGGCAAGGCGGGCAAGGGAATTTTGCCGGTTGTTACGGAATCCATTGGTGAAATTACGGACTACGCCGATGATCGCGTTTTTATCGAAATCAGCACCGACGGTGATGACCGTAACAAACAGTTTATGCAAGATATTTCTGATGCGGGACATCCGGTCCTGCAAATTAAATTAAAGGATTTGTACGATTTCGGCGGCGAATTTTTTCAATGGGAAATTGCCACGGCGGTTGCCGGTTGGGCAATGAAAATAAATCCCTTTGATCAGCCAAATGTTGAATCCGCCAAAAAATCCGCGCGAAAAATGGTGGTTGAATACCAGGAATCAGGTCAATTACCCGCGCTTGAATCGTCGCTGTCCGAGGGAGATATGACGGTTTTTGCGGATTTTCCGGTCAAGAGCGTTGCCGATGCATTATCTCGGTTTTTGGGCATGGCAACGGTTGATCGCAACACAAACAGAAGCTACGCCGCGTTGCAGGCATACATAAAATCCGATCCGCAAACAGACGCCGCCTTGCAGGCGATCAGCGATAATATCCGCAAGAAATATAAATTAGCCGTTACCACGGGTTACGGCCCGCGATTTTTACATTCCACCGGCCAGTTGCACAAAGGCGACGCCGGTAATGGACTGTTTATTCAGTTTACTGCTGATCCAATTGAAGATATTGCCATTCCCGACCAGCCGGGTTTTGATTTTTCCGGGATGACATTCGGTGTGTTGATAAATGCGCAGTCGCTTGGCGACCGGCAGGCGTTGCTGGAAGCAGGACGGAAGATTTTGCGAATCAATCTTGGCAAAAATGCACTGGAAAACTTGCGTAAAATAGCTGAGTTGATTGCATGAATTCCTGGGACCAATTAAAAAAATCAGCAGCTTTACAAGCACTGGAATTCCTCGAATCAGGCATGGTTGTAGGGTTGGGAACCGGCAGTACGGTGCGTTTTGCACTTGATGGGTTGGGCGAAAGGCTTCGCACCGGTGAATTGAAAAATATTGTCGCCATTTCCAGTTCAATCCAAACAGAAAAAATCGCCCATCGGCTCAAGATTCCACTCACGGATTTCACACAGCATTCCCAAATCGATGTAACCATTGACGGCGCGGACGAAGTGGATGATCAACTGAATCTGATCAAAGGCGGGGGCGGCGCGTTGCTGCGCGAAAAAGTGTTGGCTCAGGCGTCCAGGCAAAATATTATTATTGTTGATGCGTCCAAGGTGACGGGCGTTTTGGGGAGCAAATGGGCGCTGCCGGTCGAGGTGATTCCCTTTGCCGCCGAGATCGAAAATAAATATTTGCAAACGCTGGGCGCTTCGGTTGAATTACGCAAAACTCCTTCCGGCGACATTTTTAATACCGACCAAAATAACTATATTCTCGACGCGAACTTTGGGCAAATCAGCGATCCCTACAAACTTGCAGCGGATTTAAACCAACGCGCGGGCATTGTTGAACATGGCCTTTTTCTCAATTTAGCAAGCAAGGTCATTGTTGCGGAATCTACCGGCATTCGTATTTTAGAAAATTAAAAATCAGCGTTTAATACCTCCGAGGCTGAAATTTAGCAAAAAAAAGAGCGGCCATTAAATGACCGCTCTCTCCTTTTGAGCATGAAGCCTGTTTTTAGGAGGCTCGAAGGAATACATGGTTTTTAATCAATAATCTCACCTGTTTGAACATCCCCGGTAAACGTTTCACCACTGACGTCAATCGCCGCACGTCCGCCGCCGATGACGATATTAATGTTACGCTCGATATTTGTTTCGCGATAGAGATCGCCTTTTGTGAAAGTCACGGTTGCGGTATAGGTTCCGGTAATGGTTCCGCTGATTTTGCGCGATAAATCCCGGCGGCTGCCGCGCGGGCCAACCAAGTCGATGATTTGCAATTCCAGGGTGTGATCATTGGTGCGAACCGCGTTGCGCGTGGTAATTGTATCGGCTGCGCTGCGAGTGTAAGTGCCGTTCACGGTGAGGTTCGGCAGGTTGGCGTTGCTTGCCACAAAGCTGCCTTCAAGATTTTTGAGCTGTTGGGAAAGCCGATGGGTTTTGTGGCGGCCGCTGCCGGAAACGATGTCAAAGTTGATGGTGCGGGCCGTATCGCTGTCGGTGATCCAGCGTTTTTGGGGCTGACCGGCGGCATTTAGAAATTGAACGGTGTAAACACGGCTGATGAATGCGTAGGGAATGCCGTTCGGATTGCCGCGTTCGCGCACGATGGTGATGGTCCAAATGCCGTTGATCGAATCGTATTCCGCTTCGACATTTTCAAATTCACTGGATTTCGCCAGGCTTGAAAAACCGTCCGTGCTGGCCATGTTCATTAAATCGCCGACCTGGTCGGTCACGCCGCCGTCATCTTCGCCGACTGCGCTGGCAACAGATTCCGCTGCATCTGCTGAAGGGGTTGTTTGCTCGCTCAGCGTTGCGCCGGGGTCTGTGCCGCTGTCTTTGTTACAAGCTGATAAAAATAGGGCGGTGAGCAAAATTGCTGCGGTGATAAATCCTCGTAAGACTGTGTTGATGAGTGTTGTGCGTTTCATTAGAATCTCCTTTTTGGGTTTTGGTTCAACAGTTATCAACAAGTTCACTCCACAGTCAATCAAGATGCGTGCCAAAAATTTATGACCCGCCTTTAGTTGTTTAAAAACAATTGATTATCGATAGTAGAATTGATGAATGCAGGGTAGGGGACAGGCGCTGTGTACCGGGCGGTACGCCTTGTGTCCCGGAAAAAGCAGGAAAGGGGATGTTGTGAAAAGGATTCGAGGGCTATTAAACGCTTTTTTTACGACGCCTGCAATTTTTGCAAAAATTGATCAAATGATTTCAGATCATTTTGAATTAAAATATAGGATTTTTCAAATTTTCGGATAACAAAATCCAGTTTTTCCCAATCATAATCAAGCGAAAAATAATACCGTTTAAAATGCCGGAATCGCATAATTTCGACAAGATTCTTGTTAGTAGTATCGTTTAACAACGGCTCGCGGACTCCATCGATGCGCAGCGCCATCTTATTGAGCAAATCGCTGTGCCATTTATCTTGTTGCAAATTATTCTCAAAAAACTGAGAAACTCGCAAAAATAACGTTTCCAGGCAAGTGTAATAATTTTCGATGATTTGTGCAACGATTAAAGCAGTGCTCCTGGTTTTTCCCAAAACCCTGATCTCGTTGGAATTTACCTGCGTGTAAAATTGGTAAATGTCTTCAACGATTGCCCGGGTTTTGCTAATTTCCCCGCGAAGGACGGCGATATCACTTTGATCGTTCATAGACAAGCCTGCCATTTTTCTTTATGCTTTCAGCGTTTAGCGGATGGATTTTCTCAAGCTGAACAATATCCAC
>CAYVDX010000544.1:0-3599 GCA_964450485.1 uncultured Calditrichaceae bacterium | reverse complement strand
TCATTTAAATTGGTCGCCGATGAAAACTGCACGAATATTATCCGGCATGGCTATCAAAATGTCAAGGACGGCAAAATAACCATTCGCGCCATCATCCGGCGGCTTAGTCTCACCTTTGTGATTATTGACCAGGGTAAAAGTTTTGATCCCCGCCAGGTAAGCAATCCGGATTTGAATCAATACGTAAAAATTGGCAAAAAAGGTGGTTTGGGCATCTTTATGATGCGCAAGCTGATGGATGATATCCAATATAACCTGACCAGCCAGGGGAATGAACTGCGCCTGACGAAAATGCGTGAAGCCGTGGAAGAACCGAAGTTTATGCTTTGGTTCAATTCGCGCTCCCTGCGGCAAAAATATTTTATGGTGACGTCGCTGATCATGGCGCTATTTATGATCGGCGCATATTTATTCTTCCTGCGCGGCATTGAAGGCGATGTGCGGGAAGAAGTGTTCTCAGCGGCCGAGGCCATTACCAAGGATTTTTCAAAAATCAATTATGAACCATTGCGGGAAGAACAGGATTTGATTTTGGTGGAAAATGCAAAATCATTTCAGGAAACCCGCCCCGATATGGTTCAGGCCGCACTGATTACCAAGGAAAACGGCGAAGTGGTTGCGGTATATCCAATCGATCGCAATTTGATCAATCAAAAGCTCGATCTGCAACATTTTGAAACATTCGCGCCGCAAGACACTAAAAACGGGCTAACGGTGTATAAAACCGAACGGTCAGATACGGTTTATTATTACTTCGCCGCCCCGGTGAAGCCCGAAACCGGCGGCATCAATCCAATTGGTTATGCGCTGCTGAAAGTAAATGCTGATTATATCGCTAAAAAAGCCAGCGGCAAACGGCGGGATTGGCTGGTTTTTTTAAGCATTATGTTGCTGGTTGGCACCATTGGTCTTTACTGGCTGGTTACCCGAATCACTCAACCCTTTCACAAGCTTGCCGAATGGGTTCGCCAGGTTGCCCGCGGCCAGGTTGACCAGGATGAAATTGATATCGATTCGCGCGATGAAATCGGCGAAATTGCCCAGGCATTCAGCGAGGTGACCAACAAGTTTCGCGAAGCGCAAGCATCAGTGATCGAACAGCAGCGCTTGAAAAAAGAATTGCAGGTGGCGCAGGAAATTCAGCAAATGTTGCTGCCCAATGATTTCCCGGAAGTGGTCGGGTATGACATTACATCCTATTATCAATCCGCCAAGGAAGTCGGCGGCGATTTATTCGATTTTATGGAAGTGGATGACCAGAGCATCGGCATTTGCGTGGCCGACGTCTCCGGTAAAGGCATTCCCGGATCGTTGGTGATGACCATGATTCGCACCTCGCTGCGCCTGGAAACCCGCGGCAACAAAAACCCGGCGGATATTTTAACCAAAGTCAACGGATTTGTCACCGATGACATCCGTCGCGGCATGTTTGTGACGATGTTTTATGTCATCCTGGATTCCCGGGAGCGAATGGTCTCATTTGCCAGCGCCGGGCATAATCCCATGATCCTGTATCGCGGGAAAAGCAAGGAAACCTATTATTTAAATCCCTCCGGTTTCCCGGTGGGAATCACCCTGCCGGAGATTCGCCTCTTTGGCGAACGCATTCAGGCGGACCGGATTCGGCTGCACCCGGATGACATTTTAGTGCTTTACACAGACGGCATCACCGAAGCAATGAACCCGCAGCGGGAATTATACGGCGATGAACGGTTTTTGGCTTCGATTCGTAAATACGGGCATTTGGACGTTGTAGAGTTTGTCAAGTCGATCAAAAGTGATATTCTGGCGTTCACCGGCGGCTTTGAACAAAATGACGACATTACCCTGGTTGCCATCAAGGAAAACATGGCGGCAGTAGATGTAAAAGTGGATATGTTCAAACGATTATTCGAAGGCGTTCAGGCGAACAACGGCATGACCATTGCCGAGGCGTGTAAAAATGTCGGTATTTCTCCATCGACATTTTATCGCTATCGCAGAATTTATGAAGAGGGCGGGTATGACCTTCTGCGCGAAATGCTGCACGGCTACACAAATTTAGGCCTGCGGCACATGAGCGTTGAGTTGAAAACAAAAATGTATGATATTATCCAAAAATATCCGGAATATGGGCCAAAAAAAATCAGCGACAAACTGAATACCCGTGAATACGGCTTTGCGGAAATTTCGCCATTGCTGATTTACGAAGAACTGCGTCGCGCCAAACTGAACACACGTGATCGCCGGGAAGCATTTGTAAAACGCGGCGGCAAACGCCGTCTAAAGCCGCCGGGCACGCCGTTGCTCACTTTAGACGGAGAAGTGCTGGTTGGATTACGCAGCGAAGACCAGACAGACGACGCTTTTTCTTTTCCGGTGCCGCCAATCGATTCGGTATCGCGCCGCAAGGAAAGACTTATATCATCCCGCGGCAAAGACTTGAAAAATTTCCCCGCGGATAAACAGCCGGTAAAAGCGCCGGCAAATAAACCGGAGAATGAAAAACCGGATACCCAGGAAATCAGCGTTACTGAAACGGAAGGCGATAAAACATCCGGATAAAATTACGCCGCAGACAAAAATGAGTTATCTGCTAAATTTTACGAATTTTGCTATCATTTGACAGATTTTTTGAGGAAAGCTGTTTTTGAGAGGCAAATCATAGCTAAATGTTGTATGAATATTATTTTTTTCTGTATATTTCGCGGAAATTGTTCGATACTACAATAGTATTTTCAAAATCATAAATGGAGGATTGAATGGAAGGTATTCAAGTCTCAGCACAAACGGCGGGTTCGCAAAATCAAATATCCATTATTAAAGTCGGCGGGTATATTGATACAACGACTTCTTCCGAAGTTGAACGCGCATTAAATAATTTGCTGAAACAGGGACGTTACCAAATCATCATTGATCTTGGTAATGTAGATTACATCAGCAGTGCCGGTTGGGGTATTTTTATTAGCGAAATTAAGGCGATCCGTGAAAACAACGGCGACTTGAAATTGGTAAACATGATACCGGATGTCTATGAAATTTTTGAATTACTCGAATTTCATCATATCCTTGACGTCTATGACTCCGTTCAGGCAGCCGTCGGCAAATTTGAGGAATCTCAGTATGTGGAAATGGTTTCAAAGCCGCAGCCCACATCCAGCGAAACACCACAACGCGAACCCCAATACGCCGCGGAAGCTCCCGCTTCTCAGCCAAAACATGAAACGACCGCAACGCCGCTGCAAGCATCATCATCCCCGCAGCCTTCCCGGCCCTCGTTGAAACCCGAATTCGAGAGTGTCGCTGACCAGGGCAGCGAGCGCAAAAAGACCTTAATGGATTTGGTAAATATGTCCGATGAAGAAAAGATAAAGTATATCATCGCTCAAAATCCCGATATCGGCGCCTTCAAAATCAATAAACGATTAAGCTCGGCTGATTTCGGTTTTACCCGGGTTGGCTGGTGGGGCGTTCGGACCTGGTTGAATAAACTGGGATTGAATAATCGCCAAAAACGTCGCAAATTTGCGCAAATTTATCAGCATAACAATTGATTCTTCGGCGAGGATAATTGAAAAAAAACGCTTCGATTAAACATTGACAAATCCCTTATTTTTGAT
>CAYVDX010000543.1:0-3600 GCA_964450485.1 uncultured Calditrichaceae bacterium | reverse complement strand
ATCATGTATATCCTGTTGATCCTGTCGAAATCCTTTGACATTTAACATTGTCAAGTTATAATGTCTTGATGTTCCATTATCGTCTTCCCGGCTTGCCGGGAGAGATTTAGAGGGGTTGTCAATCAAAACATCAAAACAGTATAATTTATCATCGACCATTTAATTGTAAAGCTTGATAACGATGCGCCTGGGGAATATGATTATTGAGGTAAGCCAAGGCGGGGTGATCTAAAAAAAAACAGCGAACGCATAATTACGTTCGCTGCAAAATGAAACCGAAAAAATTTTCAAAAAAAAATAATACAAAATTTTTAAACTTAATTGCCGATAATCTGTCTGGTATTTCGTCTTTTCACTGTCGAATTATCATACACATTTTTTATTTGGCATACTCTCTTTTGATCATTCTACGAAGGCGTTGAATTGTTTCCGAGTGAATTTGAGAGATACGCGATTCCGAAACACGCAGGATTTTGCCAATCTCTTTAAACGTCAATTGCTCAAAATAATACAATTGAACAGCCAGACGCGATTTTTCCGGTAACTGCTTGATCAGCGTCGCCAGCAATGTATTCGTCTCATCTTCTTCGATATAGTCAAGCGGATTGGCTGAAGTGGAATCTTCAACCGCATCGTAAAGGTTGTGATCATCAAAGTTTGGATTGGGCTTGTCCAGCGAAATCATTGTTGTTGAGTTTAATTGCGATTGCCAAAGGTGATATTCGTTTTCGGAAATCCCTAAATGCCCGGCGATCGCTTTATCGGTCACATCGCCGCGACAGGCCTGCTCAAGCTCCTCCACCATCTTCTTAATTCTATTAGACTTAGACCTCAGAGACCGGGGGATCCAATCCTGCTTGCGAAGCTCGTCAATGATGGCGCCGCGGATGCGCGGGATGGCATACGTCTCAAATTTTATCCCGTAATGCGGGTCGTATCGATCCAGGGCTTCGCTTAAACCGATGACGCCGATATTTACTAAATCTTCCCGATCAATATTACTCGGCATTGTTTTGAAAAGCTTGTTCACCACATAGTGTACCAATCCCAGGTACTTTACCATTAACTCCTGTCGCAAGTCGGGTGCTTTGCCTTCGTAATACGCTTGCCATGTTGCATCCACCTGTGCTTTCATTGTCTCCCTCTCTGGATTAATTAAAATTGTGATTAAGCAGTTTCGTCATTTTTTTCGGCTGAATGAGTTTCTTTATTCAACTCCATTTTCAGCATGTTGTATGCACTTTGATTATGTATGATGTAGATAAGCAAAATCAGTACCGAAAAAATTACGTAAATGACAAATGCGCGAATGACATTGTCAAGCAAAGGGATTTTCAGGTAAAATCCTGAGAGCAGTGCGATTAAAAAAACCAGAAACGAGACTTTCATCGGCAATTTTTTCAAGAGATCACCTCACTTTTAAAAACCGTTCCATCGATGGGGGTTTTGTTTGTTTCGAGATAATGATGTATCATTTGCTGAACCGTTGAAGCGGCGTCTTGCTTATAAGGCTTTCGCCAAAAAGGCGCTTGATTATCAACGGCTGTTTTCAGGCTGTAATCAAAGGGGATCATGCCCAGCAACGGGATTTGCAGGTTCAGAAAATGTTGCAGCGCAAGGTTCAACTTTTCATGCGCTTCCGTGCCGCTGACAGGGCTTAAGGTTTGATTTAGCAGTAAACGAAATTTTTGCATCGCTACATGCGGATGCGCGGCTTTCAGAAATGTATATGTGTCGATAATCGACGCAGGTTCCGTTTGGCTGACTAAAATGACGTCGCGGCAGCCTGCCATGATGCCAACATTCCATTCATCGATGCCGGTGTGCGTGTCAAAGATGATAAAATCATAAGCCGCCGTGTATGGGGCGATGACTTCGAGAAAAAATGCAGCGTTTGCACCGGAGGGCATTTCCTGCCGCGCGTCTATTTTGCGATTGGATAAAAAATCAACGCCGGGAGCGATCGCGGGGAAGTTAATCGCAGACGGTTGACGACTGTGCGACAACAATTTTTCCATCGTCAGGGTGGGGTTTTGATTCGCCAATACGTGCAGTGAGGGCGAATAACAATTTGCATCAACCAGCAGCGCACGCCGGTTCTCGCTTGCCAGGCCTCCGGCGATCAGCATCGCCAAGGTGCTTTTCCCAACGCCGCCTTTTCCACTGACCAACGCAATCTTGCGACGCTTGACGGTGTGATCAAAAGATTCTTCATCGCGATATTTTTGAGTTAACTCCTGAAGTTCCAATGCTTGCGCGTTGCCCATTATAATGCTCCTTTGTAAACAAGCCGGGTGATTGCATTGTGAGTCGCCGGGATAATATCATTCGGCACCACCTGTCCGGTTGTCAGGTAAGAAACCGGGATTTGATGTTTATAAATCACGTTCAGCATGACGCCCGGGCCGGTTGATTCATCTGATTTTGTAAAAAGCATTCGATTCGGCTTCATCACCCGAAAATTGTCGGCGATGTTCATCAATGAACGAGAGCTGGCCGCCAGGCTCATCACGAGATGTACCTCGTTTGGCAGGGCCGCTTCGATAAAACGATGCAATTCTTCCAATTGCCGGGTGTTTTTGGGGCTGCGACCCACGGTATCGATCAGAATCAACTCTTTTTGCTGATATTTTTGCACCGCTTTTTGCATATCATCCGCACTGTAAACAACGCTCATGGGAATCGTGGCGATATTGGCAAAGGTTTGCAGTTGCTCAATGGCCGCGATCCGGTAGGTATCCGCGGAAATCAACGCCACATCCCGGCTGTGGAACAATTTCATCGACGCCGCGATTTTCGCAATTGTGGTTGTTTTCCCAACGCCGGTCGGCCCCACTAAAGCAATGACGCAAGGCTTTGTTTTTACTTTTTCCAATGGCGGCGCAATGCGAATCATTTGTTTGATCAGTCCAAACAAATTTCCCAATACGACGCGGGTATTATTGTAATGCGCCGGTTCCGTTCGCGCATAGGTGGTCTGAACGATTGCCTTGGCAAGTTCTTCGTGCACATCGTTTGCCAAAAGGCGTTTTAGAGCATTTTTAAACACCTGCGGCAGGGCGGGCATCCGGCTGTATTTCACAAATTCGGCCAGTTGCTCCAAAACTTTGCGCATGTCCTGCACTTCGCTTTTTAAATCGCTGATATGACTCATCTGCTGCGCAATTTTTTGCTCGCTGATGGACGAGCGAATGGTATCCATCGTCTTTACCCGTTCGCGGGTTTCCGCGGGTTTTGAAGCCAACGGTCCGGGACGCGCATAAACATAACCGGCCGGTTTTTTTGGCGTTAAAAGCCGGTTTACCGTCTCAATGGGTGATTCAGGATCCGCCGACTCGGAATCAAGCGCGGCGGTAATTTCATATTGCTCGCTGCCGCCCAAGAAATCGAGCGATCCGCCTTTTTTTACTTTTTTAGAATGAATAATAATGGCTTCATCGCCCAGTTCATTCTTCATTTCATTGAAAGCTTCTTTAAACGTTTTACCCGTATATTTCTTGATTTTCATTGCCAATCCTCACCTTGCCAATTGATTCAATTTGCACCTCTGCCGGCAACTCGCCAAACGACACAACAGCGACGTCCGGGAAAGTGCCGTCC
>CAYVDX010000542.1:0-3602 GCA_964450485.1 uncultured Calditrichaceae bacterium | reverse complement strand
TTTTTGACGAGCCGCTCTCCAACCTCGACGCCAAGCTGCGGGTGCAGATGCGCATCGAAATCAATCGCCTGCACACCCGTTTGCAATCCACCATGATTTACGTGACCCACGATCAAATCGAAGCCATGACCATGGGTGATAAAATCGTGGTGTTAAAAGACGGCGTCATTCAGCAAACGGATTCTCCGCTGAATCTTTACAACAATCCCGCAAATCTTTTTGTGGCAAGCTTCATCGGCAGCCCGGCCATGAATTTCATTCGCGGACAGTTGGTCAACGCCGGTAAAATGCAATTCCAATCCGTTGATTTGCGGATCACCCTGCCGGACGACATCGCCAAAAAATTGCAAAATAAAGGGCTTCAGGAAGTGATCCTGGGCATGCGGCCGGAAAATATTTTGGATATCCAAAAAGTAAATGGCAAAGCCGTTTCCGAAAGCATTGAAGCGACCATTGATGTTGTCGAACCCATCGGCAACGAGATTTTCATTTATTTTAATACCGCAAATGAAAATATGTGCATGCGAACATCACCGGAGCAAGTATATAAATCCCGCGAGCAGATTCAATTTGGGTTCGATTTGCAAAAATTGTATTTTTTCGATGTGAATACTGAAGAACGAATTGTATGAGGGTTTGAATGATTAATTGGGACGTCAGTCCGGAAATTTTTCGCATCGGGCCGTTTGCGCTGCGCTGGTACAGCCTGGCATTTATGCTGTCATTTCTCCTCGGTTATTATATCTTGCGCAAAATTTACCGCGAAGAAGGTCAGCCGGAAACCGACGTTGATGAAATTTTTCTCTACGTATTTATCGGCACCATTGTCGGCGCGCGTTTGGGGCATTGCCTTTTTTATAATCCCTCGTATTACCTCGGCAATCCCATGGAAATTTTGAAAGTATGGCACGGCGGGCTGGCCAGCCACGGCGCCGCCTTCGGCATTCTAACCGCGATTTACCTTTATGCAAAGAAAAGACCCGGGCAGACTTTCCTCTGGGCCGCTGACCGCGTTGCCATCGTTGTGGCGCTGGCCGGCTTTTTTATTCGCATGGGAAATTTGTTCAATTCCGAGATCGTCGGCGCGCCGACCGATGTTCCCTGGGCGTTTAAATTTCCCCGGTACGAAACAAACCCGCTGCCGCGACATCCCACCCAAATTTACGAAGCCGTTGCCTACCTGATTTTTTTTATGATGCTTTTCAAAGTTTATCAAAAAAAACGCGCGAAAACGGAACACGGCTTGCTTTTCGGACTATTTTTAATCACCGTTTTTGGATTTCGCTTTTTCGTGGAATATTTCAAGGAAGTGCAGGAAGCCTGGGAAGCGAATATTCCCCTGCAGATGGGACAATGGTTGAGCATTCCCTTTGTTCTCCTGGGGATTTACCTAATCATTCAAGCTAAAAAACGCGGTGAACCCCGTTTGAAGGAAAAAGGAAAAAGGAAAAAGGAAAAAGGAAAAATATAGTAGCCCGGCGAAAGCATTCCGCTTTTACGTCACCCTTCTGTTCGGCGGAAGCATTCCGCCGCTACGTCACCCTTATCCTTTTCATTTATGGGTAATGCAATCGCTGCCGAAAGCTGAATTCAGTTTTTGATTCGCCCACCGGAAAATGCAATTTCACATATTTCGCCTGCCTGTGAACCGGAAAATAGACGGTTCCTATCACGGATTCGCCCGGGTTTAGCGTGGTTTTGCGCAGCGTTTCAAATTCCCATTTTTCCCGGACGCTGCTGAATTGGCGCACCCGGTTTTCGTGATCGATTTCGGTCTCAATCCGGTCTGTTTCCCGCTGTAAATCGTATCGCGTATCCTCGGCAATTTCTTCGGCGGTTTTTTCCTTGCCAAGCGTGGCGATATCCGCGAACAAATCCAGCAGCGACAGGGTCGTGTTGACGGCGATATTCATCGCGTAACCGGCTTGCTCCCGCGATGATTTTTGATCGATTTCCAGCAACCGCGCTTCCGGGTCAATCGCAAATATTTTTCGTGATGAAACCCGATCTTTTTCCTCGCCCTGAACTGCGTATCCGCCGCCGGAACGATACAGCGTATCTTTTCCGGTAATTACCGGCTGATAGTAAAATGCGGCCGGGTCAACCAAAATTTGGGCATATTTGAAATTGGCGATTTCAACCTCAAAAACCAGCTCGTTTCCCTCCTGTCGGAGAAAAGAAGCAGCAACTTCCACGCTGTCATCCGCATTTCTCACGACTTCCGCGCCGTTCAGCCAACGCGTTTCCCCGGCAACCGGCCGCAGCCGGTACACCGGTTTTGGGGAAACAAAACAACCCGCCAGCGCCAGCGTGCTCAGTGCAAGGATGGTTCTTTGAAAACACAGAAATTTGTTCATCGGATTTCTCCTTGATTTTTAGCGTAAATCAGATTGATTACCAAATCTGTGCCATCGCAGTCCTCCAACACGGGATATTTTTACAAGAATCTTTATCTGTTGATTTTAAACAGGTTAGCAGAAAGAAGGGTGAGGAGAAATAACTGTTCTAACACAAATTTCGTTGAAATTGACGAACGAAATATTCCGGTTTTGTCGAGCTAAAATTGCCGGTTTGTTTTTTGACGCGAGAAAAAGTTAATTTTAACGAATGCCATCACGAGCATTTCAAATACGTCAGGCGACGATTTAGCAAAGCCGTAACTCACCAGTGAATCAGCAATTTATTTTTCGTTTAATTTTCTGAAAAATTTCGTGCAGGTTGCGCACTGAGATAAGATCAAATTCCTTCAGCCATTTTAGAATATAATCTTCATCATAATTTGGATTTTTTAGCAAAACAGCGAATACATCATCAAGATCGCGCGCTCTTCCGGCAAACAATTTGTGGATGACTAAATCCTCCAACGTCACAAACTTTACATCCGTATTGCCGATTTTAACAGATTTGGCTCTTTGCACCGCTTGTCTTTCAAAAGGCGAGAACGAAAAGATCAAATCTATACGCACGCCGCTATTTTCGTCTATGACTGGCAATACCATCGTTTCCCGGACAAATTGCGAAACATTCTCTACCAACGCTTTAAATCCGAGTTGATTAATCGTTTTTAACGCCATATTCAATTTATCAATGCTCATTCCCAGCGTAATATCAATATCCCTGGTTAAGCGAGGCTCCCCGTAAATCAAGACAGCCTGACCGCCCATTACCATATATGGAATGTTGTCCTTAGCGAATTGGCGGGCAACTTTTTGGAGGATTTCTTCAAACACTGTTGGCAATCCTGGCAACTTTAATGTCTATTTCAATGCCTTCCAGCGGATCCTTGAGCGGAAAAATACCCAGGCGCAGCGCTTCCCGGTACATTGCTTCATAAATGCGAAAATTTTTCCGGATGTCGATTGACTCGCCGGCGATAAACTGCTTTTCAAAGGCTTCAAGTTTTTCACGGTTTTTTATCATGGCGTCCTCGCTTTTAAAACAAAGTAACCCGATAAGCCGTTGAATTCAAGTAAATTCTCAGCGGTTTATTTCCCGATTTTGCTTGCGGAAAGTAGGGGGAGACTATATTTTATCTATAGTACCGGATACTTTTTAAAAGCGGGCAATATTGCGTGAATTAGAAGCAGCGCTTCTTGGAAAAT
>CAYVDX010000541.1:0-3604 GCA_964450485.1 uncultured Calditrichaceae bacterium | reverse complement strand
ATCTTTAACACTTTTAAAACACCGGGCTAAAGCACGGTGTTAATGAGAAATTAACCCGATTAATTATTCAAACTTCATAAGTCTGCGCTCCGGTTTATGCTTCAGTTCTTTGGCACAATTTTCGTGATCGCGTCATATCCTTCAAATTCAGTGCCGCGAAAGCTGTCCCACACTTCCAACTTGACCCGAAACGTGTCAACCCCGGCGTCAAACGGTTGAATCACAATGGATTTATCTACGCCTTCCACGACGATGCCGAGGGGAAATGTCCAGCGGTAAAAGCTGATGTTATCGGTTAAATTCGGATCAAAACTGGCGGATGTGAATGTCACCGGCGTTTGATGCTGCGGCGTTTGCGGCTCCCAGGTAAAATTCGCCACCGGATTGGTGTTCGTCACATTGACGAATTGCTGTGCTTCCGCGGTCAGGTTGGTGAGTTTGCTTTTCACCACCAGCCGGATGGTGTAATTCTCCGGCGCATCAAAATTATGATTGACCTGCGAAACATTGTCATACACCAACTGCCCGTCGATGTAAATATCATGTTCCAGTTCGCCGCCGCGTGGGTCGGATGAATCGCGGGCGTCAATCGACACATTCAGTGGAAATGGGCCGCTCGTCGGCGTCACGTTCAGCACGGCGATCGGGCTGACGCTGGTTACCGTGACAAACTGGCTGACTTCCGCGGTTCTGCCGTTGCGCTTGTTGGTCACGATTAGTCGGATGAGATAGGAACCCTCGGCGTCAAATGTGTGGGTCACGCGGGAAACATTGTCGTATTCCAGCCGCCCGTCGATGAAAATATCGTGCTCCACTTCGCCGCCCTGGGGATCAAAGGAAGCGGTCGCGTCAATATCCACATCCAGCGGAAATGCGCCGGTTGTGGGCGTGAGACTCAACATTGCAACCGGCGGCGTGGAAACAATCACCTGCACCGAGGATGTGTCCGTGCGGCCCAGGTTATCCTGAATGGTGAGTTTGACGCGATAGTTATCGTCGCCGGAAAAGGTGTGCGCGCCGGCGCTGTCCAGCGAGCTTGCCCCGTCGCCAAAATCCACGCGATACGAAACCACATCGCCGTCCGGGTCCGTGCTGTTTGTCGCGGTGTATTCGATTTGCAGCGGCGCTTTCCCGGTCAGCGGGCTGACTTGCAAAATCGCCAGCGGAGACTGATTATTGGTGGTGATCACCGCCTCGGTGCTGTCAACGCCGCCCTCGTCATCCGCCACTTTCAGACGCAGCGAATACGTGCCGGCCTGCTGGTATTGATGCTGAAAAATTTATGAATGGGTTTTGACCGTCGCGCTGCCGTCGCCAAAAGACCAGTAGTACCAGTCGATTTCTCCGGCGTCCCGATCGCGGCTGGCCGAAGCGTCCACTTCAACGGCATAAGGCGCGACATTGCTTTGCAGCCGGGTGGTAAACGCGGCTTTTGGGCGCAAATTTTTGAAAAAGAACGCGGTAATCGATTTGCGCGCGGTTTTAACGCCGTCGGATATTTCCAATTCGATTTCCACCAGCCCAGTCGAATCGGGAATAAAAATCAATCGCCCGTTTTTGTCACTGTCAAATTCCCCGGGAATTTGGTATGTTTTCACGTTTTTTTCCGTTTGCATCACTGTAAAAAGCCCGTGCACAATGGTTCCGCCGCCGGATAAAAATTTAAAGGAGGCGGTCAGCGGCTGTTTCTCGTTGTCGCCGTATTTCAGGTTGATTTGGGCAAGATCAAACGGCGGTTTTCCGGTAAATTTCAGCGAATCATTATCGAAAGAAAAAGACAGGATTTCCGGCGCATCATTCGCCGCGGAAAAGGGATCTTTGTGATTTTCACACGCGATGATCAATGCCATAAAAAGTAGGATTAAAATCGAAAAATGAGCAAATTGTTTCATTGTTTTGCCTGTTTTAGTTTAACAAAATCTTTTCTACCGTGCACTTTTTCAACTTGATCGAGATTACGCTTGTCGTCATGCCCGAATGTATTTATCGGGCATCCAAAGGCGCAATTTCGCATGGATTCCCGCTTAAAACATGCGGGAATGACACCTGCTGAGTATTAAAATCAAAATGTGCATGGTAGCAAATTAATAAATTGAATTAATCATCACGTAAAACTCCAATCCCTCGTCCAGGGTTGCTACCGCGCCGGCGAGGCTGTTGCTGAGGGTGCGCCGGTTGGCAACCCGTCCAAGAATCGGCACGCCGGTGACAGCGTCGCGCAATTCTTCTTCCACCACCCGTTTGGTTTCGGCATTAACGGGGGAGTAAGCCAATCCTTGCAATCGTTTCAGGTCATAAGCGCGGCCGCTGCAGGAATGACTTTTGCCGTTGATGATGATTTCCCGGAAATCGATCTGCACCCGGCGGTTGAGCAGGGACGCCGTGCCGATCAGCCGGGAACGCCGCGGAATGGTGATGTTTTTCCACTGAAAATCGCGCAACACCCGCGCTTCCACCAGGCTGCTGTTGGCGACTTTCGTCTTTGCCGGCAGCATCACTTTCACTAAAGCGGATTCCCTCCCGGTAAACGCGCCCGCGCTGTTTGAGGGCTGCACCGGATTTTTAGCAAGTTGATTCATCACAATCATGTTGGGGTTTTTGTTCACGTTGACCCGGTTTTGCCGCCGGGTCGGCTGCGATTTTCTCACGGTTTTGGGTTGTTTTTTGAAACGGGTTTTCGGCGCCGGCCGCGGTTCCGGCAATTGATTTTTTGGTGTAAATGTCTGATTTCTCGGTTTTTCCGGTTTCCGAAAATTGGGAATTTCCAGCGTGTCCATCGAGATAAAATCGTAATCCAGAGATTTCCGCGGCGCCGGTTGCCCCATGGTAAAATTGACGTCCGCGGGCAAATCTCCTTCCGGGGCGCTGTCAAAAATATTGATCAGCAGCAGAAGAATCGCGAACAGGATGCCGCCCAAAATCATCAATCGTTTTGGCGGCGGCCAGTTGATCCGCCGGAGCTGTTGAATTTTTTCTTTAAAGAAGTTCATAATTTCCCGTCAGTTTTGATTGTGTTGAGAGCCCGTTTTGGCGCCTCGTTCCAGTGCTCCGCGCCGGGACAAATTTTCGAGGCGCTGCCTGGCGTCAAGGGTGCTGGCGGCAGCGCCTACAGGCGGGCGTTCCACAACAGAGCTGTGGAACGAGGGCGCTTTCCTGCTGACTTTGAATCTTGTTTTTCTTTTCCCCCTTCGACAGAACCCCGGGCGACGTTATTCTTTTCCCATCCCGGCGCTCTGCAAAAATTTGCCTACTTCATTTTTAGACGCGAGGCGTCGCGTCTCTACGTTTTTACTGCCTACCTTTATTCAATGCCCGAACCGGGGATTTCCAGGGTTAAATTTCGCCGCCCGCTTTCTTCGCTGCATTTTATGCGCAAGGTGCTGTTTTGGGTGTAGCCGTATTTTTCAAAAATAAACAGCAACCGTCCGCTGGTCTTTGGCGGGATCGGCGACTGGTAAAATTCGCGTTCCGGTTCGATTTCCGTCTCGCGCAGCCGCTTGCGCCAAAAGATGTAACTGCGGGCATAATCAACAAGGGTAAATTGAACAAAACCAATGTCATAGGGAATGTTGGAATTGTTGATCACCGTGCCGGTAATATAGAG
>CAYVDX010000540.1:0-3612 GCA_964450485.1 uncultured Calditrichaceae bacterium | reverse complement strand
TCCGTTTTTTGATACAGTTCTTCAAATAAAACCGGGTATGGGTGAAGCACTTTGTAAGCGTCTTTTCCGGCGAAAACGGTTTGCAAAAGCCTTCGCTGAATTTCCGGCAAATTTTCGATCAAAGCGTTCTTTCGGCCAGGGAATGCAAAGCGAAAAGTCTTGTAATGCTCGGTTAAAACCAACTGCTCAAACTCATTGGAGTGAATCATCCGTTCGATAATTTCATCGATGACGCACGGCTCGACGCGGGTTTCCGGCTGATCGTGGCTCATCACCAAAAACACCTTTTCCGGCTTCGCAGAATCCAATAATCGCCCGTCGAACAGCGTTTCAGGCGTGACGCGGACATTCAATTGCCGTTTAAGCGCGGGCAATGCCTCGCCCAACGCTTTGATGGGGAAAAACCGCTTCAGCCGCCCTTTGGCCAAAGCTTTGTGAAACCCGGCGAGCGCGTAAATGGTTTTGAAAACTAATCGCTGCTGACGGCTTTTTTGCCGCGCCAACCGGGGAACCTGCCCGAGATGCCAATCCCACAAACGCACCGGCTCGGCTAATCCGAACATCTTATTCCCATCCGCCGGAAAAACCGTCCACTCGTCAGCCACGTACTGCGCGCCATGTTCCGCGAAAGCAAGCATCACCTCGGTTTTACCGCCTTTCGCCCAGCCGGTCAGCACAACGCCGGTATCGTTGAAAACAAAGCCGGAAGCGTGCAACGGCAGATAATTTTTGCGAAAAAACGTCAGGTTGATGATGGCAATCAACAGCGGCACGGAACGCAAGCCGCTTTCGCACAAAATCTCGCATTCTTCGCCGATTTTTTCAAATGGAATACGAACTTTGCAGGGCTTTTTGCTGCTTTTCAAAATGAAAAAGCCCTCGTCGTTGTAACCCGCGAACAAGCCGGTGTAGGTCAACGGCGCAATCGTCAATTTCGGCGTAAAACGAATCGTGATGTCCGGCGTGCGATCCAACCGGGTTTGCGGAAAGCAAATCTGTTTTTCCACGGCCCGGACATCGCTTTCCGCGGGATTTTCCAGCCGGACGCCCACAATGCCGTGAATGTCGTATTCAACAATTTGCACTTCGATTCCTTATTTCGATTCACCAACCGCAACCGTTGCCGGGAAGCAAAAAAACCGGCAGCTGCTTTAGTGATTGCTAAAACAAGCGACCTTATTTCACGCTTTCCGCGATATTTTTCCGGGAAACAGTCTTAACGGGATGCGGATTTTTGTGCAACACTTTTTTATACCAGGTGTCTTTGATGTCTTGAAAAAACGGTTTGGGATCGCGCCAGGAAAAAAGCGCGTAAAATTTTTTGCCGTGCATGGTTTTCAGCCATTGCCGGAAGGTCAAATCGCCGCGTTTCCAATAGGCAAATGCAGATTGCAGATCGCGGCGCAAATAAATCCACTTGGCATTGCCGTATTTTTGAACGCGATTTTCTGGCAGCGGCAAACCGGTCATGTCGCAATATTTGGTGTATAAAAGCGCGACGCCGCCGGCTTCGGAAATTGCCGAACGCCCCGTGGGCCGCCCGATATTCGGCTCGATGATGTAATGCCGTCCGGTGCGTGCGTCCCGCTTCATTTCCACATAGCCCAACCCGTGATAATTCACATACTTAAACAGGTTTATACTCTCGCGCAGCACTTCGTCATTGCGCACTTCCTCGCCCAGCGATGAAACCCCGGTTTCAATCGGCCACTGGCGAATTTTACGGGCGATAAACGTGGCCAGCGGCTCTCCCTCGCGACTAAAATAACAGTTCAGCGAATACAGCGACGTATCGCCGCCCTCGATCCATTCCTGCGCCATCAATAACTCGGCAAACGGATGCTTTTCCCGGTAAATTTGCCGAAGTTCATCCGCGCTGCTGATTTTGTAAACTTTTTTGGCATTTTTTGCCCATTCCGGCGATTTTAACGGCGGTTTCAACATGCACGGGTAGCTCAATTTTTCAGCGGCGGCTTCCACATCATCTTCATTCCGCAGAAAAAATGTTTGGGGAATGGGAAAGCCTTCTTTCATGGCAAAGGTGTAAAATTGCACTTTGTCCATGAGCATTTCCACGGTTTCCGCGGCGGGCAGGGCGATGCGGTAAAAATTCTGTAACCGTTGGCGATGGCGGGAAATCAGCAGCACGCTCATATCCGCGCAGGGAAAAAGTACCGGTTTTTGATCAAATTGCGGACCGATCTTTTCCAAAAAATCGACAAACCCGGCGGTCGAAGTATCCGCCTGAAATTTATGCGCACACACCGTGGTTTGCGCGCAGGCATGATCGAGACTGCTTGCAACGCCGATCACCGGCACATCGCGGCGGGACAAAATCCTGGCTGTTTGTAATCCCGTGAAGCAATCCAGCCCGATCACGATGGCATACGGCTTTTTTTGTGGAGAAATATGTATTTTTTCGAAATTCATTTGAATCTGTTTTTGTTAGCTTATGTTACGCGAGGCAGCGCCTCGCCGGTCGCATTCCACGGCAGAGCCGTGGAACGAGAGGTTGCGAAAACGCTGATCCATTAAATACTACAAGCTTAGTTTTATCAAGGATTTAACAATCCAACCAAAAGCGTTACTTTTGCGGCAAGAACCGCTTCTCAGCCTGCTTTAATTCATCGACATTTTGCAAACGGAAAATCTCTTTTACCGGCACAATCTTGTCTTCAACCGTTCGCAGCGAACGCTCCCGGTAAATTTCCGCGGCGGTTTTTTGCATGGCGGTAATTCCGGAACGCAGCAAATGATTTGCCCAAATCACCAGGCTTACGCCGGCTTCCTCAAAAATGCCGGTGGGCGTGGTGTAATACATGGTTGGTACAATCACAACCGGCGCGGTGTCTTTCCATTCCTGCATAAAAGAGAGAATTTGCCCGGCGTCTGATTGTTTGCTGTGCATTAAAATGGCGTCGGCCCCGGCGCGATGATAGGCTTCTGCCCGGCGCAGCGCTTCCTTCAATCCCCAACCGGCGATAAAGGCTTCCACCCGCGCCACCACGCAAAAATCGTCATCCGCCTGGGTGTCTTTCGCCGCTTTAATTTTGCCGCAGAATTCATCCGCGTCAGCCAGCGGTTGCTGTTCGCTGTTGATAAACGAGTTGGTTTTAGGAAACAATTTGTCTTCGATGCACATCGCCGCGACATTTCGCTGCTCAAGCTTTCGCACCAACCGGCGCACGTTGTTGAAATTTCCGTACCCCGTGTCCGCGTCCAGCATCAACGGAATGCTCGTGGCATCCGACATAAACTCAACGACGTCAAGCACTTGCGTCCAGCTTGCTTCGTTGTTATCACGAACGCCCATCGCCGCTGAAATGGATAACCCGCTTCCCCAAATGCCTTTGAAGCCGGTTTCTTCAACAATTTTTGCGCTCAAGCCATTGTGCGCTTCCAGTATAAATTCAAGCTGTTTTGAAGCTAACATTTTTTTGAACTGCGTTGTTTTTTTGATCATTTTTGAACCCTCTTTTTAAACCATATTTCGCGTTAACTATCTTCAAAACAATTTAATATTAAGTAGCTAAACAAAATTATTTTATATCTAAAATCAGACAAAATAATTGATGACAAAATCATTAAAAACAAAAAGATATATTAATTATT
>CAYVDX010000539.1:0-3620 GCA_964450485.1 uncultured Calditrichaceae bacterium | reverse complement strand
AGGCGCGCAAGGTTGCCGATGTCTCCGGGGCCGGCGACACGGTGATTGCCGCGGCGGCTTTTGCATTAACCGCCGGCGCGACGCCAAAAGAAGCCGTTTCAATGGCAAATATTGCCGCCGGCGTGGTTTGCGGCGAGGTTGGGGTTGTGCCGATTACCGCCAAACGGCTTATCAGCGCAGCGCGTCAGGATTCGACGATACTTTTTAGGCAATATAATCAAAAATGAAACGTTATTGACAGCAATGCTTTCCCGTCATTCATCGCTACAATTCCCGGCTGCGCGTATTTCGTCCAACTCGCATCGACCACGTTGAGCAGCCAAAATCCAATGGTTGCCGCGGTCAGCGCGCGGCGGGTTTTGAACCAACTGTTAAAGGTGTTATATCGCCGGGCAATCGCCGCCGGGTCTGTTTCCGCTTCGTATTTGTTCCTGAGATCATTTTCTTTTAATATGGCAACGGCTGTGGCGGCCAGGCTTCCCCAAAATGCCCCGCCCAACAGAATGCCCCGCGTTTTTTGCCCCTTATAAAATTGCCCCCATCCCGGCAGAATCGCGGAACGCCAGGCCGCCGTGGGGCGGCGATCCGTTGAAATTACGTATTTTGTAAACGCCGGTTGCCGGCTGTTGGGGGTTAGCGTCGAAAAATCTTTGCGAAGCTGCTCGAAATATGCAATAATTTTCGGCGACGTTTCGGCCGCGTCAAACCGGATTTTGGGTTTCAACGAAAGCAAGCTCAAAAAATGGACACGCGCGGCGTCTGTTTTCCCGGTGTTGAAGTAGGAGAAAGCCACATATTGATGCAAAAATGCCAAATCATCCGGTGAAAAATTTTTCCCGGATTGAAGCAATGAATCTCCGGTTGCGATGGCTTTTCGAAAATTGACGGCGTCGTAAAGCTGTTTAACTTTTAACACGCGCGGGTTGCTCGTTTGGCAAACGGCGCCGGAAAATAAAATCAGCAGCAAAAAATGTATTTTGAAAAGCGTTGGCGTGGCATGACAGGAAAATTTCAAGCGTTGTTCCTCATTACAAAAATAGTCGTTATCCGCGGTTTTTTGCGTAAACTCGCGACTGAATCAGTGTTGTTTTGTTACTATTCAGCAATTACATCCTGGGTGTTTACAATACGGCTTTTTCTGAAATCACAGCGTAAAAACCGTGAAGGTTTGTTGACGGATGTTAAACATTCCATGTGTTTTACATTTTTAGCGATATTTGAAAAACATCGGGAAAACCTTCGGGGGTTCTCGTGTTTACGTTCAGGGAAAACCTGCCGGACTCCCACACTGCTGAATAATAACCTTATTTCTTTAGCGCGATCCGCCGGGTCATAATTTCCCTTGCAACAATTTCGACGCTATCCCGCCAGGTTTGATAGCCGGGGTTTTCCAGCCGGATTTCATATTTTCCCGCCGGCAGCGCCAGGGGCTTTTGCAGCGGCGTATCTTCCCGGTACTCGCCGTTTACAAACACTTTTGCCCAGGGTGAAACCTGCAAATTCAAATACCCGAAGCCAACGTTGTGTGAATTTAAATTTACGATTAACGTATCAATGGCGTCGGCGTTTAGCGCGATTTCCCGGCGAAACACCGGCAATGCCGGCATTTCCGGGTTTTTAAGCGTTACGGCATGAGAACCGGCCGGCAAAATGAGCGGTTCCGAGAGCGGCGTTGTCTCAACCTTTTTTCCGTCGATGTAAATATTTGCCCAGGGGGTGCATTTGATAAACAAACGCGCCGTCGGCAGTGCTTCCGGCTTCACCGGGGAGTTCAGGGGTAACGACTGCCCGGAAATATTTCCGCTTGCCTTTGGTTTTTGCACGTTTTTTTGATCGCTGCCAGCAGCGGGCGATGCGGCTTTTTCATTTTGAATATTTTCGGATATTGCGCCATCGACTGATTTTTGTTGCTTACCGGCAGGTTTCGGCGAGTCGGATTTTTCTTCCGCGGGCGTTTGGAGCGGCCGGTCAATGGAATCGCGGAATGTAAAATTCGCATTTACCGAATCCCCAAGGTTTTGTCCGGAAATTTCCGGCGTCCCCTTATGTGCAGTCAGTGAGGCGTCATTCGGTTTTTTCCAATTTAAAAACGCCGCCAGCGAGACTGCGATTAAAGCAAATACCAGCAAAAGACTCCACAGCGGCGCTTTCCGAATCACACCATTTTGTTTTTCGGGTGACGCCGCCGCCGAAGCTGTTGCCGCGGGTGGATGCGTTTTTTTTACCGGCAAATCTTGTTGGATCAGTTCGGCTAATTCGTTTTGCTTTGCTGCCAATTGTTCGAATTCCGGACGCGATAAGATTTCCGCGGCGGACGCGGGACGATCATCCGCTTTCTTGGCTAACATTTTCTCGATCATTTCAGAATACCAGCCCGGGACGTCATCGCGCAATTCGCACAGCGGGCGCGGGGTTGTTTTCAGCAATTTCTCGATGGATTCAACAATGCTTTTCCCCCGGAACGGTGAAGGCTGACCGGCTAATTCATAGCAGGTAATGCCCAGGCTGAACAGATCGCTGCGCGGATCCAGTTCCGAAACGCGCGCCTGCTCCGGCGACATGTACGCCGGGGTTCCCACCACTTCGCCGTGGGCGGAAATTTTTGATAAATTATCGCTTTTGGCAAGCCCGAAATCGGCGACTTTTACCCGTCCGTTTCTGCCAACCATCACATTCGCCGGTTTGATATCGCGATGGATGACGCCTTGCTCGTGCGCGTAGTTCAAGCCTTGCAGCATTTCCCGGGTGATGTAGGCAATCAGGCAAAACGGCACCGGATGATGGCGCTTAATCAACTGTTCGAGATTCAATCCGTCAATGTATTCGATGACGAGATAAAGGTTGTCAGGGCGGGTTTCAACATCAATTATATCAACAATATTGGGATGTTTCAGGCGGGCGCAGATGAGGGCTTCGCGGCGGAAACGCTCTAACAAATCTGCTTCGTTGAGCCATTGGGGATTTAAACGTTTGATCAGCACCAACCGATCAAGCGATACCTGCTTTCCCAAATACGCCGTGCTGATGGGTCCCTGGCTGATTTGCCTGATAATTTGATAACCTGTGATGTCCATTTTTTCCCTGTTCATAAGAATTCAAAATATATTCGCTGAACGGGGAAAAATCAACAGGATTCGGCAGATCAGACCGGTTATTTCACATAAATGACTTTTAGCTTTCGCAAATAGGCGTTCGATTGCAAAACAGCGAGGTAAATGCCGCTGGCCACGTCGTTATTGCGATCATCCGCACCGTTCCATGTAAAAGAATGTTTGCCGGAAGCAAGCAAACCGCGATGAAGCGTTTTTACTTTTTGCCCCCGCAGATTGTAGAGCGCCAGGGAATGCTCGCCGCGCTTGGGAATATCCACCTCGATTTGCACGACGCCGTTAAACGGGTTTGGAAAAGCGCGCATCAACGCAAAGCTTGAGGGCAACGGATCGCCCGGGGTGTTCAGCGCGGTGACCGGCGTAAAAATTTCAACGGACGCCAACGGCTGGTTCGGAGAATCGGAGTAGCCGCCAATCACATAAATTTCGCTGTTGAGAACCGCCGCGGCCATGCCGGCGCGGTGAATAGGCAGCCGGGGGGGCGGGGAAGGCGGCGGGATCGAGGCCGGG
>CAYVDX010000538.1:0-3646 GCA_964450485.1 uncultured Calditrichaceae bacterium | reverse complement strand
AAAGCGCCGCTGGCAGCAGCTGCAAAAGCTCAAAACACGGGAACAGGAGAATTCAAAATCAGAACTTGAGCCGCCGGTGCAATTGGATCACGATGGCGATGATCACAAATTCGGCACCGTGGGCGTGGTCGCGCTGGACACACAGGGCAACCTCGCGGCCGGCACATCCACCGGCGGTATGACCAACAAACGTTGGGGGCGTGTGGGTGATTCGCCCATCATCGGCGCGGGCACGTACGCCAACAATCAAACTTGCGCCGTTTCCGCCACCGGACATGGCGAATATTTTATTCGCGGCGTTATCGCGCACGATATTTCGGCAATGATGAAATACGGCGGCGCTTCGCTGCGGGAAGCGGCGCATCACGTCATTATGGAGAAACTTACCAAAATGGGCGGAAGCGGCGGCGTCATCGCGATCGATAAAAGCGGGAATATTGCCATGCCGTTCAACACGGCCGGCATGTACCGCGGCTACATCGATAAAAATGGAGATGCCGTCGTAAAAATTTATAAAGAATAATCTCGACAACAATTTTTCAAAATTGTGTAAAATAAAAACAGGGGACACACAGTGCGTCCCCTGCGGAGTTGGGAGGGAGGTTTTGACCTTAGAAGGTCGATTTGAATATAACGGTCTTGGAAAACTTTGTCAAGCGGTTTTTTGGATTTGCCTGAATCTCATTGAAATCAACAAGTTCCGAAAAATTGCAGGCGCTAATCTTGCAGGTTTTTAGAAAAAACATGGAAAAAACATTCTACTTTCAACATACCGTCCCGGCGCGACAATTTCAGCGCTACCCGTTAAATTGGGATGATATTTTTTCTCGTAATGCCCCCTTGGCCGTTGAAATCGGGTTCGGCAATGGCGCATTTTTGATGGATTGGTCGATAAAAATGCCGGCATGGAATTTTGTCGGTATTGAACTTTCCGGCGCATCGCTGGAGAAACTACAAAAGCGCATCCTGAATTCCGGCGTTAGTAATGTGGCGCCGCTGCATGAAGACGCCCGTTTTGCATTGCGGGAGTTTTTTCCGGCGGATTCGCTGATGCATGTGATGATGAATTTCCCTGATCCCTGGCCAAAAGACCGCCACCGGCGCCGTCGGCTATTGGATGAAGATTTTGTGAAAATATTAGCCATGGTATTAAAAAAATCCCACTCGTACGAGCTGGTTACTGATCAGCAATGGTACGCTGTACACGCCTTTAATTTATTTGGCAAATCAGCCTGTTTTGAAGTGCTGCCGATCGAAAAAAATCCTTCCCGGCCGGTGACAACCAAATATGAACAAAAATGGCAAGAAATGGGACGCGATAGTTTTCGGGTGCGGGCCGTAAAAATCAAAAGCGCTCGCGTAAACAGATTATTGGAGGACGCACAAATGCCCCATGCGTTTGTAGAAAAAGAAATTACATCAAAAATTATTGAAAACCTGATTGGGTTCACCCACAAAGAAGTCGATAAATTATTTGTCGTAAAAGAATATTTTCGAGATGCGGACGAAAAGCGGTTTTTGCTCAGAATTGTCGCGAAAGATGGCGGTTATCAGCAGGATTTTTATTTACGGATCGTCCGGCAGAACAAAAACCGCTGGCTGGTTAAACTGGACCCGACGATACAGCCGTACCGCACGCCGGCGGTTAAAATGGCGGTTTGGCGGATTGGGCGCTGCCTAAATGCTGAAAACGAGCCGCTGAAAAGCAGATAGAATCGTCCGGGCTGCAAAAATTTTCTTGCTATAACGGATTGAAACGATTATCATAAAACAATTATAAAAAAATGAAAGACAGGAAAAATGGATACATTAAAATGAAAATTTTAAAAGAAAGGTGATGCATGAATGGAATCAAGATGGGTGATTGATCAAGACGTTGATGAAGCAGCGGTCGATCATCTTACGGAAGAATTAGGCATACCCCACGTGCTGGCACGGGTGCTGTTAAAACGTGGTATTGATAATTTTGACAAAGCGCGTGTTTATTTCCGCCCTGATTTAGAAAGTTTGCACGATCCATTTTTGATGAAAGACATGGATATTGCAACGCAGCGGTTACATCAGGCCTTGGAAAAAGGAGAGAAGATACTTGTTTACGGTGATTATGACGTAGATGGCGTTACCGGCAGTTCCCTGCTTTACTTAATTCTCTCGCGCATGGTTGGCTCCCGGGTGACTTACTATATTCCCGACCGAATTTCCGAGGGGTACGGATTATCCAAAGACGTGATCGAACGCTATGCCGAAAAAGGCATGAATTTAATTATTTCGATTGACTGTGGTGTGACCGCGGTTGAAGAAATTGCTTATGCCCGGGAATTGGGCGTTGATGTGATTATTTGTGATCACCACGAACCGGGGGAAACATTGCCGCCCGCCGCGGCGATTTTGGATCCCAAACGCCCGGACTGTGATTACCCCTTTAAAGAGCTGGCCGGCGTGGGCGTGGGGTTCAAATTTATGCAAGGGCTGTACCGACGCCTGGGCATGCCCGAATCAGAATTGGATGATTACCTCGATATTGTGGCGATTGGCAGTTGCGCGGATATTGTCCCGCTGGTGGATGAAAACCGGATTATGGTTCGCCACGGATTGGATCGCATCAATTATAACCCCCGGTTTGGGATCAAAGCCTTGCTTGAATCCTCCGGCATTGATCGAAAGGAAATTACCGCGGGTCTGATCGTTTTTGTTCTTGCGCCGCGGATCAATGCCGTTGGCCGCATGGGAGACGCCCGGCGAGCTGTTCAGATGGTTTGTGCAACCAGTTTGCAGCGTGCCCGAACCTTTGCCCGCGAACTGGAACGCGAAAATAAAATCCGCCGCGGCGTTGACGAAAACACATTTAAAGAAGCGCTCGAATACGCCGAACGCCATTTTGATCCCGAAACAGATCATGCCCTGGTTCTCTATGAAGAAGGCTGGCATCCCGGGGTGATCGGCATTGTGGCATCGCGAATCGTGGAAAAATTCTATCGACCGACGGTGATGATCTCCATTGTGGATGGCATCGGAAAGGCATCGGCAAGGAGTATTGCAAATTTCAATATTTACGAGGCGATTAAAGAATGCTCCGAATATCTTGAAGCTTTTGGCGGTCATAAATATGCGGCCGGACTGTCCATCAAACAGGAAAACATACCGGCGTTCGCGGAAAAATTCAAAAAAATTGCCAAGGAAAGAATCACCGAGGAAGACCTTATCCCGCGAATGAAAATCGATTGCGAAGTCGAGCTTAAGGAATTTGACGAACGGCTGATGCGCTTGCTAAAATTGATGGGGCCCTTCGGACCGCTGAATCTTCGCCCGGTGTTTATGTCCCGCAGTTTGAACGTGGTGGGCGAAGCAACCGTGGTGGGAAGCAATCATTTGAAAGTCTGTGTCGAACAAAATGGCGTGACCATGAACGCCATCGGGTTTAATCTCGGTGATCATCTCGAAAAAATTCAGGGAAACAACGGCGTGTTGGACTGCGCTTACGTCATCGAAGAAAATTATTGGAATGGGCGCAAGGAATTGCAATTGCGCTTGAAAGACATTAAGTAAGGATTATGCGAACTTGAAAGAGTTCTATGAAGATCTGAAAAAAAAACGCCTCGCAAAAGGCGTTTCGCTGGATGAAATCCATCAAAAAACCCGTTTGCCG
>CAYVDX010000537.1:0-3648 GCA_964450485.1 uncultured Calditrichaceae bacterium | reverse complement strand
AGCAGACAGCGTGGATTGGCATTCTTCGGAAAAAATGCGCAAAATCGGCGCAAAATATGAGCTGGGCGTGTTCGTGGATCACAACGCGGCAATGGCAAAACCGGGCGCGGGGTCGTGTATTTTTTTGCACATTTGGGGCGGCGTGGATGATCCCACCATCGGCTGCACGGCAATGCCGCGAGAAAATATGCAGACAATCGTCCGCTGGCTGGACGCCGATAAACAGCCGGTGTTGGTGCAACTGACCAACGCGCTTTATCAACAATTTAAAACGCCGTGGCATTTGCCGGAAATCCATGCAGGGACGGATTAAATCCGTCCGCTTTACCGGATAGAAGGGCGAAAAGAGAGGATGCAACGCCATTTATGGCATTGCACGCCTCGTTCAAAGCTCCTGCTTTGAACGCATTTTTTAAGAGAAGCGCCGGCTTCGATTTAATTTTACACAAAAATCCGGACGCAATCCGTAAACATGAGGATAAACAAAAAATGATCAGACAAAAATTGATTTGGTTTTTGATTGCCGTGCTGGCGTTGGCGTCATCCTGCGCGAAAAAAGCTGAAAATATCAGCGAAACATTTGCGCAGCGTGAAAAGCAGATTCAAACTGCATTTGTGCCGGACAAATCGCTGAACGTTTTTGCCGCGGAATTGATTCACCTGAACAACCAATGGATTTTGAAGGGAGAAACCACCGTGCCGGCGGCCCGGGAAGCCCTGCTGGCCGTTGCCGACTCGCTGTTGGGCGCAAATGGCTATCAAAATAAATTGATGTTGCTGCCCGATTCATCATTGGGCGATAGCGCCTATGCGTTGGTCAGCGTCAGCGTGGCGCACCTGCGCGACGCCCCGAGGCACTCGGCGCAAATGGTTGATCAGACCATCATGGGGCGTCCCCTGCGACTGCTGAAAAAACTGAACGGCTGGTATCTCACTCAAACGGAATACAAATACGTCGGCTGGGTGAACGCATCTTCGCTGCATCGCACGGATTTGAACGGCGTGCAGGCGTGGCGAAAAGCCCCGAAAGTGCGGGTGATCGATCTGTACCCGATGGTGCGTTCCATGCCGGATGCATCCGCGGAGCCGGTGACGGACGTGGTGCTGAACGTCGAGCTGCGCAAGGAAGGAAAAACCGGTCGCTGGATAAAAGTCAGCACGCCGGACGGGCGAACCGGGTATATCGAAGCGAAATATGTGACGACGAATCCGCCGGGTGAAAATTCTCCGAACCGTGAACGCGCATCGATTATTCGCACCGCGCGCAGCATGATGGGCGTTCCCTACCTGTGGGGCGGCAATTCCAGCAAGGGAAATGACTGCTCCGGTTTCACCCAAACCGTTTTCAACGCCAACGGCATGCAACTGCCCCGCGACGCCCGCCAACAAGCCTTAAAAGGCGAAGAAATTATTCCCGACGACGATTTTGCCAACATCCAGCCCGGCGATTTGCTCTTTTTCGGAAACGGCAAGCGCGTGACCCATGTGGGCATCAGCCTGGGCGGCGCAGAATTTATCCACCAAAGCGGCGATGTGCATGTCAACAGCCTCGATCCGCAAGCGCCGAATTACAGCAAATATCGCCGCGAGCATCTGATGAAAATTACGCGGGTGATAACGAATTAAACCGATTTACCAGCTACAAAATTGAGTACCGATTGTAAAGAGAAAACAATGCGATTTATATTTGCACTGTGAAACACAATATATCAACAAACTCACTGTGGAGAACAAAATGAATCGATTAAAAGCAATTTGTTTTGCATTGTTTTTTATAACGCCGGTTTTTTCATTCGCCCAAATTGTCAGCGCCTGGGGAATTAAAACCGGTTTGACCTTTGCAAATCAAAATTGGGATGCCTCATCTCCCGCAGCGCCGGACTGGCAGTATCGCCAGGGCTTAAACAGCAGTTTGTTTTTTGAATTTGTGAATCATTCACATATTCATTTAACCGCTAATTTTTCCTAGAGTCAAAAAGGGTTTGTTAATAAGTTTGATGTCATCTCAAATAGCGGTGAAACAAACGGGTTAACATTTGTCAGAAATGAACGCCTGGATTATGTGTCGTTCAGCCCCGCGCTGAAGTATAAACAAGCTACGGGAAATTTAACGCCGTATGTCGCCATCGGCCCGCGGTTTGATTTATTGGTCAACAAGCAAATTACCGGTCTGGATAAACAAATTTTTGAAGGATACAAGAAAAACGTTTTCGGCGCTTCCGTTGGCGTGGGAACAGAGATCAATCAAATATTTCCATTCGTTTTCCTGGTAGAAATTCAATATAACCAAGATATTACAAAATCTTATGCTTCGGAGTTTCTTAACGTTACCAATCGCACATTTGATTTACAGGTTGGCATTAAATTGTAGATTCCTCTATCATTTATTCATTGGGCTTTCTCGGATTGGAATAGCACATCTGCAAAGAATAACTTATCGTAGTTTCAATAAAAGTAATGCTTATGATCAAAGTTGAAACAGTCAGACTCGAATTAAAAAACAAATGGCAAATTTCCCGCGGCTCGCTGGATGTTAAAGAAATCGTGGTCGCGCGGATTGAAAAAGACGGCGTTGTGGGCCTGGGGGAAGCATCGCCGAACACCCGCTACGGCGAAACGGTGGCGTTGACACTCCGGCGCATCCGGGAAGCCGCGCCGATTTTTGAAACGCACGATCTCTTTCATTATCAGAACATCAAAACCGCGCTGGACGCGGCAATCACCGATCAAAGCTGCGCCAAAGCCGCGCTGGATACGGCGTTGATGGATTGGATCGGCAAATCGCTGAACGCGCCGCTTTACAAGCTGTGGGGCTTTAACCCTGACGACGCGCCGCTGACCTCCTACACCATTGGCATTGACACGACGGAAATGATTCGCCAAAAAACGCGCGACGCGGCGGAATTTCCCATTCTGAAAATCAAATTAGGCGTGGAAAATGACCGGGAAATTATGGCCGCGGTGCGCAGCGAAACGGATAAACCGATCCGCGTGGACGCCAACGAAGGCTGGACAACACGCGAAGAAGCGCTGGAAAAAATTCACTGGCTGGAAACGCAGGGCGTGGAATTTGTCGAGCAGCCCATGCCGGCCGGAAATTTAGCGGATATTGCCTGGCTGCGCGAGCGGGTAAACCTGCCGCTGGTTGCCGATGAGGATGTGAAAACCGCCGCGGACATTCCCCGGCTGGCCGGCGTTTATGACGGCGTCAACATCAAGCTGATGAAATCCGGCGGATTGCTGGAAGGCTTGCGCATGATTCAAGTCGCCCGCGCGCTCGGTCTGAAAATCATGCTGGGCTGCATGATCGAAAGCTCAATTGCCATTTCCGCCGCCGCGCAATTAGCCCCAATGGTCGATTGGGCGGATTTGGACAGCAATCTGTTGCTGCGAAATGATCCGTTCAGTGGTGTAAAAGTTGTGGAAGGACGATTCGTGTTTAATGACAAACCGGGGATTGGCTTGTTGACAGGCTAACCTGATTAATTCATAAATTCATTTTATGGCAGAATCATTAAGGGCAGAATGAGTATTTTTTATGAAGTTAATTAGGGGGTAGATTCCATTTTACGTAATTTTTGCTTTCAAATATTTCACCCCCCGGAACGCCCTACTCTACATACACAAGTACGGCATACAATTTGTAGT
>CAYVDX010000536.1:0-3657 GCA_964450485.1 uncultured Calditrichaceae bacterium | reverse complement strand
TTTTTCACATTCTGTCATAACTTACATCCAATTTGAAAGCAAATATTTTGCTGGATGTTTCCGGTTCGATGGGATATACCAGTCATAAAATCAACAAGCTGCAATATGCGGTTTACCTTGCCGCCGCGCTGTCGTATTTGCTGCTGAAACAGCGCGACGCTGTTGGCCTGGCGCTGTTTTCGGATAAAATTCATCGCTATTTGCCGCCCAAATCGACCCATTCATATATCAAATTTTTGCTGAAGGAACTCGATAAAGCCGAGCCGCGGCAAACGCCGACGCGGGTTAGCCAGACATTGCACACGCTCGCGGAAAAAATCAAACGCCCCGGTTTGATCATTCTGCTGACCGAATTTTTGTATGAGGACGCCGCAAAAATTTTGGAGGGATTGCGCCATTTTCGCTACTACAACCACGAAGTGATCGTGTTTAATATACTCGATCCGAACGACCGTTTTTTCAAATTCAGGGATGAGGCGACATTTGTCGATTTGGAAACCGGGGAAGAATTGAAGACCCAGCCCTATTTGATTCAACAGGATTATCGAAAATTGGTGGGGGAATTCTACGAACAGTTAAAAAGCGACTGTCACAATATGCAGGTTGATTTTCAAAATATTCTGACCACGGAAAGCTTTGATAAAGCATTATTGCGCTATCTCATCAAGCGCAAGCAGCTTTATTAAACATTACGGAAGCGTCCATTTATTCGCCGGAGGGCGATTTGGTTGCCCACTTGTAAACCAATTCCAGCAGCTTGTTTCCGCGAACCGGTTTTGCCAGATAATCATCCATGCCCGTTTCCAGGCAGCGTTCGCGATCCCCTTTCATGGCATTTGCGGTCAGCGCAACAATCGGCGTGTGTCCGCCGGTTTCCTTCTCCCGGTTGCGTATTTCCGATGTTGCTTCAAATCCATCCATTTCAGGCATCAGCACATCCATCAAAATCAGATCAAAGGTGTTGTTTTCCCAGGCGTTAAGCGCCTCTTTTCCATTGTTCGCGACCTGGACGCGGTGGCCTTTTTTCTCTAATAATCGCCGGGTGAGTTTCTGGTTTATCAGGTTATCCTCGACCAACAAGATGTCGAAAACAGCAGCGGTTTGTGTTGCGTCGCTTTCCAGCAGGTTCGCAAAACGGAGCCGCGCCTCCCGGAGGCTATGGCGGGTGACAAGCGGACACTTTTTTTCCGCTTTTTTGTGATAGCCGATGAGCATTTTTATCGCATCGATTAACTCATTTGTCCGAATCGGCTTGGTGAGATATCCGGAAATGCCCAGGTTTCGGCAGCGTTTTGCATCGCCGCGTTCGCCAACGGAAGTGAGCATCATTAAAATCGATTCGGCAATACCCGGGGTTTTTTTGATCTGCTCGGCCAGTTCAAAACCATCGATTTTCGGCATGCGGCGATCTAATAAGACAAGCTGAAACGGTTGTTTTTCCCGCAATCCCTCTTGCAAAATTTTCAGCGCGATTTGGCCGTCAGCGGCGATCTCCGGGGAGAATCCCAGGCTGCGCATGCTTTCCCGTAGAAAATGAAGGTTGGTAATATTGTCATCAACAATCAATATTCGATAGTCTTTAATTTCAGAAAATTCAACGGGTTGTGGCGGCTGTAAAATTTGTTTTTGTAATTTCAGGCGAATCTTGACGTGGAATGTGGCCCCCGGCCCGCCGATTGGTTCACGGTTATTTTCTTCATTGTTTTTGAGAATATCCTGGTAATAAATTGAGGGGCTTTCCACCCAAATTTCTCCGCCCATCATGCGGGTTAAACTGGCGGAAATCGTTAGCCCCAGGCCGGTTCCTTCAAATTTTCGCGTCGATGATTGATCAACCTGGGAAAAAACATCAAATATCGTTTCTTTTTTGTCATCGGGAATGCCGATGCCGGTATCGGAAACTAAAAAATGGAGCAGGGTTTCATCCGCGCGTTCCCATTCTTTTTTTACTTCCAAAATGATTTCGCCGCATTCGGTAAATTTTATGGCGTTGCCCAATAAGTTGACAATAATCTGGCGGATGCGCAACGGATCGCCAATCACATCTTCCGGGATGCCGGATTGCACCTGGTAAGTAAGTTCCAACCCTTTTTGATGCGCCTGGTATGCCAATGATTCCACTGTTTCCTCAAGGCTGTCCCGAAATGTGAAATCGACCGGGTGAATATCCATTTTGCCGGCTTCAATTTTGGAAAAATCTAAAATATCGTTAATAATCCCCAGCAATGATTCCGATGAAGTGTGGATCATTTCCAGATATTCGCGCTGTTCGTCAGTCAGGTCGGTGTCTAAAGCCAGCTCGGTCATCCCGATAATCCCGTTCATTGGCGTGCGAATTTCGTGGCTCATTTTGGCCAAAAATTCTGACTTCACGTGAATGGCATTTTCCAGTTTATCAACAATTTGCTTTTGAATTTGGGTGGCATTCACCGCTAATTGGAGCGCTTCTTCTTTTTCCTGAATGGATTCCTTGATCCGTTGAATCAGGTCGTTGAACGTGTTCATCAACGGTTCAACTTCGTCGCGCGTTGTGTTTTCAATGAGGCGATTTTTTTTCATCTTAAACCCTTTCACCGGTCGCCGTTATCACCGCGGATACCGTATGCGCAAAAGCCTGTATGATTCGTTTCTTTTCGTTCGATTGGCTGCCGGAATATTGGTCTGGTAATCATTTTTATCTCGACAATGTTAAATTAAATTTTTTGACAGGATTTACAGGATTTACAGGATTAAACCGGGTTATTATTTAAAGATTTGTTGATCATTCTTTTGAAATATCATGTATATCCTGTTGATCCTGTCGAAATCCTTTGAAATTGAACATTGTCAAGTTATTTTGCACCAATATTATCGAGAGGTTAGGCGGGAACTTGAATGGAATTCGGAAAGGCGGGACATCGCGGCGAACGGCCGTTCGCCGCTGCGTTTTTTGCATCTGCAAAAAAATGTTCGGTCGTGAAAAACCGAGATAAAAAACATCACAACAGCTCACAAATCTGGTCGATATCCACATGTTCTTTCACCAGCGACTGGCTGATTTGAATTTTTTCGGTCTCCTCGGCCCGGAGTTTGAAAATCGAGTTGTTGATTTTGGTTGCGACGGAAAATGAATCGCCGTTTACGAGCATCACCGGAATATTGCTGCGATGGATCAGGCGCATGATTTTCAGGGGCGGCCGGGTGCCGTCTGTAAACACCATGCCTGCGACATTGCATTTTTTCTGCGCGTCCAACAAGCTTTCATACAATGCCGTGACGATAATGCCGTCGCGGTTCCCCGGAACAATCAGCAAGGTGTTGTTTGTGAATGTTTCCACGGCGGCGTGCGGCTGCATATCCCCAATGATGAATTTGCCCACGGTGTTTCGCATGGTTTTATCGTTGCCGGAAAGTAGTTCACCCCCCAAATCTTCAACCAATTCCGCAACCGAGGGGCGGCTGAGATTCTGCACCAACGGCACAACCCCGAACAGGCGGATGCCAAAACGTTTCAATCCCTGGGAAACAATTTTACGCACTTTTTCAAGTTTATGCGGATTGACTTTGTTGATCACCACGCCCAAAAGCTCGACGCCTTTACTTTCAAAAACAGCTTTGTTGAGCATGATTTCATCAATGGGCCGCCCGATGCCCCCCAATGTCACAATGACAACTTTC
>CAYVDX010000535.1:0-3661 GCA_964450485.1 uncultured Calditrichaceae bacterium | reverse complement strand
AACAAGAAAAAGGATTTGAAGATGCAAAAAAAAATAACAAATTGAAAAATCTGAAAAAGATCGATTTCCCACCTACAAAGCGTTAATCACTCCAAGTATTTATATTGATTGTTGAAAATTTATGTCGATATATATATATTGTTCCCAAGCTTTCGACTATAATATAGAAAAATATAATAGATCGGGTAAAATTATGAAAGACAATCCTTTTTCTCCTACCGGTATTGTAAAAACGACCTTATTTGGCGGAAGGTCTGAGTATACTTTGAAAATTCTGAAAAAGCTAAATTACGTAAAATCCGGAAGACCGGCGTCATTTTATCTGTATGGTGAAAGAGGGATCGGGAAAACAGCGCTCGCAAAGTTAATCAAATTTGTTTCTGAGTCAAAAAACAAGAAACTATATGATTTACACTTTTTGACAAGTTATTACAGCGCACAACAAAACCAAACGTTTAAGAGCGTTCTTGAGTCGAGCCTCAATAATATTGCAGATCAAATGAGTTCTAAGCTCTTGGATAAAATTGGAAAAAGATTGGGGAATTTATTCAGCAATGGAAAATTTTCAATAGGCGCTTTTGGCGTTCAGGCGTCTTATGACGGCAGAGAAACAAAAAAACCGGATGAATCCATTTTTATAAAAGATCAGTTTGTGTCAATCGTCAGAAATATAACAAAAGAATTGAAAATGCAGAAAGGCGATGACAAATATGATGGGTTGCTTATTATTATTGACGAAATGGACAATATTATTGATCTGGAAAATGCAGCGCAAATTATCAGGGGTATTACCACAACTTTAGATTTTGAAGATTTAGGCTACTTATCCTTCCTGTTTATTGGTTATCAGAGTGGATTAGAAAGATTTGTCAGTGGTGATATTTCGGTAAAAAGATTGATCGATCCTATCCACTTATTGGAAATGCCGCAAAATGAAGTGCTGGAAACATTTGAGAAAGGATTTAATGAGGCGGAGATTAACTGGAGTAAGGATGCGCTTAAAGAAAATGCCTGGCAAGCCGGCGGATATCCTTTAGCGATACAAGTCATTGGCTATCATTTACTTGAAAATGACAATGATGACAATATCACGGAAGAAGACTGGCAAAATAGTATTGTGCCGAGCGCGTTTGAGTTGAGAGAGAAGGAATATTCTACTTACTACTCTTTTGATGTTAAACAAAAAAAAAATTCTGATAAAATTATGTTAGCGCTTGCGCTTGCTGAAAGATGCGGGATTAAATCGCTTTCACTGAAAGATATTGAATTGATTTCAAAGGTTAAGAACCCAAGACAGTATTTGACAAAATTACTAAAGCAGGGCGTCGTATTTATAAATTCTCAAAACAGGGAATATGTTCTAAAACGTGGTCTTCTCAGGATCGCAATTGTTTTCGATTACTACATTTGTCACGGTATTGAGGAAGGAAGTAGATGGCTTGATGAAGTTGAAGCAGAAATAAGAAGTATCAAAAAGATTAATGGAAATTCAAATACTTGAAATGATAAACCGGTTATTATCAAGTCTCTCCGTAAATCAAATATTAATGAACATGTTATCCCGGTGATAAGCGATAAAAAGGTATCCCTTTAACATGGATACCTTTTACGTAATCGCTGCAAATCAAACAAATTTTCGTGATTAATTTAGGAGGTCATCGGGTTCGGCTTTTCCGGATCAATGCCCAATTCCTTGATGGCTTTGGCAACCCGGCTTTTTTCGATGCTGCCTTGTTGGGCAAGTTGGTAAAGCACGGCAATGGCAATGTTTTCGGCGTCGATTTCAAAGAATCGCCGCAAGGCTTCCCGCGTTTCACTGCGACCGAAGCCGTCGGTGCCGAGGGCATGCAAGCCGTTGGGGATAAAGCGGGCGATTTTGTTCGGCTGGCTTTTGAGATAATCCGAAACAGCCACTACCGGCCCGTCTTCCTTTTCCATCAACCCGGTGAGATATGGTTTGCGCGGCTTTTTGTCCGGGTGCAGCCGGTTCCAGCGCTCGGTTTCCAGGGCATCGCGATGAAGCTGGTTATAGCTGGTCGCGCTCCACACATCCGCCGCCACGTCGAATTTTTCGTCTAAAATTTCCTGCGCCCGCAAGGCTTCCCGCAAGATGGGACCGCTGCCAAAAATATGGGCCTTGGGACGACTTTTGCGCTTTCCCTTGGGTTTTGCCGGTTTTTCAGAAAACTTGTAAAGTCCTTTTAAAATGCCCGATTCCACGCCTTTGGGCATGGCCGGCATGGCATAATTTTCATTACAAACGGTCAGGTAATAAAAAATATCTTCCCGATCGTGATACATCCGGCGCAGGCCGTCTTGCACGATTACGGCCATCTCATACGCCCAGGCCGGGTCGTAAGTGATGCAATTGGGAATCGTGCTGGCCAATACATGGCTATGCCCGTCCTGGTGCTGCAAGCCTTCGCCCATCAGCGTGGTCCGCCCGGCGGTGCCGCCGATCAAAAAACCCCGGCCGCGTTGATCGCCGAACGCCCATGCAAGATCGCCAACCCGCTGAAATCCGAACATCGAGTAATAAATGAAAAAGGGTATCATGTCCACGCCGTAATTTGCGTACGCGGTGCCGGCAGCGGTAAAAGACGCCATTGAGCCGGCTTCGGTAATGCCCTCTTCGAGAATTTGTCCGTTTTTTGCTTCGCGATAAAACAGGAAAGTATCGGCGTCCACCGGCTCGTAAAGCTGCCCGCTATGCGCGTAAATGCCGATCTGGCGGAACAGGAATTCCATCCCGAAGGTGCGGGCTTCGTCGGGCACAATCGGCACGATCCGCTTTCCGATTTTGGGATGCTTTATGGTTTGCGAAAGCAGGCGGACAAACGCCATGGTTGTGGATACTTCTCGCTCGCTGCCGGAGAGGAATTCGTTGAAGAAGTTTAAATCCGGTGTTTCCAGCGGCGCGTTCAAGGTTTTGCGGGCGGGGATAAATCCTTTTAGCTTGCTGCGCCGGTCTTTCAGGTATTGAATCTCCGGGCTGTTTTCCGAGGGGCGATAAAACGGCGCATCCGCCAGGCGATCATCGGGGATGGGAATGTCGAAGCGATCGCGGAAATGACGCATTTCATCTTCATTCAGCTTTTTCTGCTGGTGAGTAATATTTTTGCCTTCGCCGGCTTCGCCGAGACCGTAGCCTTTAATGGTGCGCGCCAAAATCACGGTTGGACGATCTTTGGATTCGACGGCGGCTTTGTACGCCGCATGAACTTTTACGGGATCATGCCCGCCCAGCCGCAATTTTTTCAACTGCCGGTCGGAGAGGTGCTCGACGAGCTTTGCCAGTTCCGGGTATTTATTCCAAAAATGCTGGCGAATATACCCGCCGTCTTCAACGATGTATTTTTGAAAATCGCCGTCAACCACTTCGTCAAACCGCTTGATGAGCAGATCGTCTTTGTCCGCGTCAAACAGGGGATCCCAATCGCTGCCCCAAATCACTTTGATGACGTTCCAGCCGGCCCCGCGAAAAACCGTTTCCAATTCCTGGATAATGCGTCCGTTGCCGCGCACCGGTCCGTCGAGGCGCTGCAAATTGCAGTTAATTACAAAAGTCAGGTTGCCGAGCTTTTCGCGCACCGGAAGGGTGATCGCGCCGAGGGATTCCGGTTCGTCGGTTTCGCCGTCTCCCAAAAATGCCCAAATATGC
>CAYVDX010000534.1:0-3664 GCA_964450485.1 uncultured Calditrichaceae bacterium | reverse complement strand
TTCCTTCAGCCAGTAGTGACCGTGGCAATACACCTTGTTGCATTCCGGGCAATAGGCGTCGATGCCTTCTTCCGCGCCTAAAAATTTCATGCGCCGGTGCACGCCGGAAATGTCATGGCGAAGGAGCATCTTAAATATTCGCGAGGCATACTGGCGTTCAAAATCGCTGGTATGGGTCAACCCCTTGTAAACCAGCCGCTCATCCGAGGCGTGATGCGGGATTTCCAGCCGGAACACAAAAGCGATTTCACCGCAGATCGCGCAGGGCAGGTGATATTCCGCGCCATCAATCTTAATGACCGGCGCGGGCGGCACGCACAGGGGCTTTTCGGAAAGCAATTCTTTAATTCCGGCGTCAATGGCCAGCGGTTTCCAAAATTCATCAAAAGCATTGCGCAGTTCCCGCCGCAATTCAGCGGCCCTCCGGTCATTGACGGCGTTTAGCTCGCTTATCACTTGTTCCAACCGGCTTTTTGCCGTGCCCAGCGTCAATTGGATGGCGTTGCAATCGCTGTGTTTTTCATGGCTGTTCTGGCGCTGCAAATCCCAAGCCGTAAACAGTTGATAATAAACCTCTTGAACATCGCCCATCCACAAATTTTTGCGGGCGTTATCCATGCTCTGCCATTGCCAATAAGCGATAATCCGATCCTTGATTACCGCCAGTCTTTCCAACGATTCTTTATAATGGAGATTCTTTTCGTCGTTCATAGCAGATTTGCGCCTTTAACGTATTTTTCAACATCCCTTGTCGTTTATGGCGGTGATAATTTTTGTGAAATTTTATTTCGTCAATTTAAGTTGAAAATTTTCCGGTTGCTATGTTTAAAATCAAAAATTGTTCGTTTCTTCAATTTAAAGTGAGCAAACCCGGGTCTTGGATAGGTGAACAAAAATATACTTTTCTTGCTTTCTCGTTAGATTCATGTTATGTTTTTTAAGTTTAGCATTGAACGAACTGTGTAACTTTATGTGATGAAAACGATGAACAATGGGCGGCATAAAAAATCAACGCTTTCCGGGCGCGGGGCCGGGAACAACCCCGCCGGTCGTTTTGAAACAATCGATTACGAACCGGATTTGTGTGATGTAGCGGAGAAAATCGCTCCAAAAACCCGGTTTTATCGGGATGCAACGCGGTCGATTATTGCCTACAATAAAAGCCCGGATATCCCCTTTGACGCGGGCGTCAATCCTTACCGCGGCTGCGAGCACGGTTGTATTTACTGCTACGCCCGCCCGTCCCACGAGTATTTGGGACTTTCCGCCGGTCTGGATTTCGAGACAAAAATATTTGTCAAAAAAGCCGCGCCGGCATTACTGCGCAAAGCGTTGATGTCGCCGAACTGGAAACCGCAGCCCATTGCCCTCAGCGGCATTACCGATCCCTATCAACCGGCGGAAAGATATTTTCGCCTGACCCGCCAATGCCTGGAAATATTGGCCGATTTTCGCAACCCGGTGGGCGTGATCACCAAAAATCATCTGGTCACGCGGGACATCGACGTCTTACAGAAACTGGCCGCTGTTGACGCGGTGAAAGTGGCGATTTCCATCACAACACTAAATGCGCGGTTAGCCCGCCGAATGGAGCCGCGCACCTCCTCGCCGGCGCAACGGCTGGCCGCGATCCGTAAATTATCCAATGCCGGCATTCCGGTTGGCGTGATGACCGCGCCGATGATCCCTGGATTGAATGATCACGAAATTCCCCGGATCATTGAAAAAGCCGTTGAAGCCGGGGCGCAATTTGCCGGATATGTGATGCTGCGTTTGCCCCACGGCGTCAAAAATCTTTTTGCAAACTGGCTGGAACGGTATTATCCTGATCGGAAGGAAAAGGTGCTGAACCGAATCAGGGATACGCGGGACGGGGAATTAAACAATTCAAATTTTCACGAAAGGATGCGGGGGAACGGCTTGTTTGCGGCGCAGGTGCGCGATATTTTTCACCTGAGCTGCCGCAAAGCCGGCATTGATAAAAGACGCGCGGGTTTGTCAATCGCGGCGTTTCGACGACCGGGCGCGGAGCAGTTGTGTTTGTTTTGAATTCACACAGCAAGCGGTCGATGAAGATTTGTGTATATAAACTTTTTGTTTTATGACAACTTAACCTGAATAATTCATGGATTTTGTTTTTAAAGGTTTTAAATTCTTGTAATATTTGACCTTGTCGTTGTTTTTTTGGTAGTCATAAACTGTTAATGCTGAGTGTGAGGTAAGGGGATTCCGCCCCGGATGGCCGGGGGGAATGACAGTAGAAATAAATACTTAGCTGTCATTTCCCGACGTTTCGGGACAAGCTCTGCAGATGCAGGAATCCCCCGATTCGCAGTGCCAGCATTACCTTTTTAGGCGCTTACAGCGCCTAATTCGACAACAAATTGTCGATTTGAAAATTATTAATTCACGATTCGCCGTCACGATTCACCATTTAAAAAAATAGTGAATAGTGAATGATGAATTGCGAATGATTGTCCTTTCTGCTCCGAAGGAGCTACTTTTTCCGAGTGAAGTCTCGGAGAATGCGTAGTGTCTGACAAATAATTTTCTGTCACTTTATGGCAAAAAATTAAGCAGTGTGCGATTCACCGTAGTGGCATGGCATGCCATGCCACTACGGTAGTTTGAGCTGAAAATCCCGTTTGGTTCTAGCCTGCCCCTTTGTGGGGGCTTGTCCAGGTTAGGACTACCGTTTTTTTTTACAAAATCCCGGGTGTTAAAGATTTAGGCAGAATGATTTGTTGGCAGAATAATTAACTTCATAAAAAAATAATCATTCTGCCCTAATAAAAAACAGTGATTTCTAAAAGCGCAGCCGGCTGGACAACGCCAGACCAATGCCTTTGAAATCATCCGGGATGATCCGGCCGTGATTCAGGTAAGCGGCATCCACATACCAATTTTTGAAATTCAGCCCCGCGCCAAGCGCAAACGACGCGCCGGTTTTTCCGCCAAATGTAAACCCGGCCCGCAGCGGCAGCAAGGGAATGCCGCGATATTCAAAGCCAAATCCAACCCGCGGGCGTTTTGTGCCGCCCATTTCATCATTCAAGCCTTGCTCGTATTCGGCGGTAACGGTCATCTTTGCTGCCGGCTGATAGGCAAAGGCAAAATCCATGATGGCCGGCAATTGGGTGGCAAAGGAATTCAGCGCCAGCGAGTTGTCGGTATCGACAATCAGGCTGTCGCGCACCCGGTCGGGCAGGCTCAGGCTGTCCCCGTGAATGTTGAGGGTGCGCCGCTCCGCTTTCGTACCCCAACTCATGCTGCTGGTCACGTTTAGCAACGTAATGCCAAATGTAAAATTCTCTTTAAAAATGCCCAAAACGCCCACATCAATACCCACGCCGCCCCCGCCGTCCGCCGAAAGCAATTCGATTTCGCCATCGAGGTTGATAAACGGCTTATTATTTTCGAGATCAAAATTTTGCAGCTCCCCGCGCGATTTTACGACGTTATCAAAATGTAATCCCGAATAATATTTCAGCGAAAGCCCCAACGACATTCGATCCAACGGCGAGTTTTCGCCCATTTTGAAATCATACGCACCGCTGGCAATCACGCCAATTCCGACCCAATCGCTGCCTTCGGCGCCGTCAAAATTGTAAACCCGGCCGGGCTGATCGGCATTGCCTTTTAGCGGCAGCTCAAAAACATTTTT
>CAYVDX010000533.1:0-3667 GCA_964450485.1 uncultured Calditrichaceae bacterium | reverse complement strand
CCTGTTTAATCCTGTAAATCCTGTCAAAAAATCTAATTTAACATTGTCGAGTTAACAATTGAAACGTTTATTTCTCATTTTTCACCTCACGCTTTCCCCTTCAAACTCCCTACATTTTACCTCTCTTGTTTTCAGGGGGAAAAATATACAGTTAATAACATGTGATAGCAAGATACGTTTTATCCATATTTTTATTCACTGAATATTTTTTTGCCTTTTCACTTTTTACTTTTGCCTTTTCACTTTTTACTTTTGCCTTTTCACTTTTTACTATTTACCTTTCAACATGGCGCCGATACCCGAACATATCATTGACCAGGTTCGCGAATCCACGAATGTTTTAGATGTCGTGGGACGCTACGTTGCGTTGAAAAAACGCGGGCGGAATTATGTTGGCCTGTGCCCGTTTCACACGGAAAAGACGCCATCATTCACCGTCAACCCGGAAAAGCAGATTTTTCATTGTTTTGGCTGTGGCGTTGGCGGCAATGTTTTTCGTTTTATAATGCGCCACGAAAACTTGAGTTTTGTGGACACTGTAAAGCGGCTTGCCCTGGAAGCAGGCATTGAAATACCGGTTTCACAGGAAATTCGCCAACAGGCCAGCGAAAACGAACGGCTTTTCAAGGCCAATGAAAACGCCCGAAGATTTTTTCAAGTCCAATTGGAACATGCGCCAAAAACAGTGAAGGATTATTTAAAAAAACGCGGCCTCTCACCCCAAAGCATCGAACTGTTTCAAATCGGTTTTGCCCCGGAGGGCTGGGATCATCTCTTAAAATACATCCAAAAAGGCAATTTTTCGCAAAAGCCCTATCAAAAATCAGGGCTTTTGTTGACCGGCGAAAAAAGCGGAAAACGATATGATCGATTTCGCAACCGGCTCATGTTTCCCATTCACAATCCATCGGGAAAAGTGGTTGGTTTTGGCGGCCGCCAATTAGATGACGACAAAAATTCGCCCAAATATATTAATTCCCCGGAATCGCCCATTTATCAAAAAAGCCGGGTGCTTTACGGGCTTTATTTCGCCAGGGAAGCGATTCGGGAAAGCGGGTTCACTATTTTTGTAGAAGGATACATGGATGTTATCCAATGGTATCAATCCGGCGTTCAAAATGTGGCGGCCACCAGCGGCACGGCATTGACCGAAGATCACGCCCGCTTGATTCGGCGCTACAGCAATCGCGTAATTCTTTGCTACGATGCGGATAAAGCCGGCGTCAATGCGGCAATCCGCGGGGGCGAAGTGCTCTTTCAGCAAAATATCGACGCCGAAGTGTTGATCCTCCCCGAAGACGAAGACCCGGACAGCTATATCCGTCAGCACGGCAAAGCGGCCTTTTTAGCGTTGTTAAATACCGCGCGGGATTATCTATCTTTTCGGCTGACAATGCTGCAACAACAGTACAATATGCAAACAGCGACAGAGCGTTCCGCCGCGGTTAATGAAATCATGGAAATGCTTGCACCGATGAACGACGCAGTACGGGTGGGGTTTTATATCGAAAAAATTGCCGAAAAACTTAGCATCTCCCAGGAAATTTTGTTTGGCGAACTCAAGAAAAAACAACGCGCCGCGCGAAAGCGCCAGCGTTTTGGGATTCAGCAGCAAAAAGCATCCCCGGCAAAAGGCCAGGACCCTGCGACCGCGTCATCCAAGCCGGCAAATCGTCCGCTAATTTTCAGCAGCGCATGGGGCGGTGAAAAAGATGTCATTCTGCTGCTGCTCAATTATTATGCGGATTACCGGGAATATATTTTTGATCATTTGGATGATGCGGATTTTCAAAACCTGGAATTTCGCAACATCTTTTCATTTATCAAACAGCAGCCGGACGATGTGGGCGAAAACTTGATCCATCACGTCATGGAAATGGTGGAAAATGAAGAAATACGGGCATTATTGATGCGAGAAGTATTCCACAATAATCGTGAATTTAGTAACCCCGGGCTGTATTTACAGGGGTGTATTAAACAAATCAAAATTTCCGCAAACCAAGCGAAAATTGATTTGGCAAAGCGGGCAATTAAAGAATTATCTCCCGATGACAAAAAGTATTTTGAATTATTGGCGGAAATGCAAAGCGCAATGAATGCTCTCAAAAAATGGCAGGATGTGGTGCCTGCACGGGAAGGAAAAAATTAATCCTGGTTGGCAGGCGAAAGTCCGCACTCCTTTTCACATATCCGGCGTCCGGTCATTTCTCAAACCGGCGTTTCTCTTCCGCTACATACCAGGGCAAATCCTCAAAAAGCTCGCTGCGGGGATAATTGATCAACATCGACAATGCGCCGATGACAAAATAGATGTGCATGTTATTACCTGGATTAAAAGTGATCCAGTAAAAGGCCACACCGTCAAGCACAATCAGGAAACCCAACAGCCAAACCAGCGTCATCTTTTTTTGCAATATCACGAGAATCTGCCGGATCAACCGCGCTTCATCCTGCCGGGGATTTTGTTTCAGCGATGCATCCACCATCCGCTTGCTAAATCTTGAAGAAAAATAACGCCGTTTCATATTAAAAATAACCACTGCAAAGGCAATGGCGAGTACAAATGAAACCAAATCAATATTTTTGAGATACGGAAAAACGGCTTCGCGGGGGCCGGGTTTTGACTGAAAAAGGTGGAGCAGGGAAACGCCGTAAAGCACAATTGCCGGCAAAAAAATAATCTGCCAGGTATTTTTCATTTTTTTCGCGAACGCGTTGATTATTTCCCGATGCGGTTGTCTTTCAATCATTTTTGGGTCACTTTTTGAATGCTCAGATTGGTTTTTCATTTTATGATCATGTCAATGATAAGAAAAATCCCGGTTCAATACTATCAGAAAAATGATAACCGGTAGAAAAAGTTTACCAATCGCACGAAGAAACATGATAAATTTTGATAACGTTTAAATTTTATTGATTTTTCACTTATTCCAATATATTTTATACGCTTACATACGAATTCGGGGATCACTAAATGAAAATATTTTTTACAATTGTAAAATTTACACTTTACATTCTTTCAATCGTTGTTTTTTCAGTCATACTTTCTCAAAACAGCGGTCAATATGTCAATATAAAAATCCTGAGCCGCATGTATTCCCGGGTGGATTTGCTAAATGTGATTCTGGTAACCCTGACAATCGGCACCGTGTTAGGTGGGGTTTTTATTGCATTTATGGTTATTCAATCACGCGCGGAAGTCAAAAAATTGAAATCAAAAAACCGCCAACTGCTAAAAGAACTGGAAAGCCTGAGAAATATGTCCATCGATGAAATACCGGATGACAGCGCCCATGAGCTTCCGGCGCCAGTCATCCAAAACGCCGATCAACCGAAACAGGAATAGCGAATGCCTGGAACACCGACATTTGAAATTCTGCTGCTTATTATCATCGCCGCGAGCATCGGCATTGTTTACTGGTATTCGGTAATGCAGAGAAACAAAGCTTCGGCGAATGACAATTATATCGAAGCGCTTGAATACCTGGCGGATGGAAATGACCGGCTGGCCATCCAAAAATTAAAGGAAACTGTTCGGGAAGATACGGAAAATGTCTCCGCGTATCTTCGCCTGGGCGATTTGCTCCGCAAAAAGGGTTTGCTCAACAATGCAATGCGCATTCACAAGGATTTAACCCTGCGCACCGGCATCGACAAACAAACCCGC
>CAYVDX010000532.1:0-3668 GCA_964450485.1 uncultured Calditrichaceae bacterium | reverse complement strand
CGATATTCCATTCTGGATTCCCACCGGGCAGTTTGCCATTGTGGCCATCAACGATGACGATAACGAGATGGAAATATCCATTCCCCGCGCCGCCATCAATGCCGGCAGCGACATCCGTCCGTACGTGTACTCCGTGGGCAATGAGGATTGGGCGAACGAAGAATACCTGCCCAATGGCGCCATCGTGGATAATGCGCCAAGCTGGATGATCAACTACTCCTTTGTCAATGGCGTTTCGGTGGTCCCGATTCAGGATACGGATTTTTTGACCGGGATTGAAATTGTTGATGACGGCGCCGGCGGCATTCCCAAAAATTTCACGCTGGAACAGAATTATCCGAACCCGTTTAACCCGGAAACGGCGATTAAATACACCATTCCCGCGGCCGGAAAAGTTTCGCTGAAAATCTACAATTTGCTGGGACAGTTGGTCAAAACCCTGGTGGATGACCGGCAAATCGCAGCGACTTATTTAGCCAAATGGGACGGCACGGCTGACAATGGCAGCAAAGTGGCCAGCGGCGTGTACATTTACCAATTGAAATCGAAAAATATTAGTCTGAGCAAAAAAATGTTGTTGATCAAATAGGTGAAAACCTCTGTGTTTTCACACGACTGTTGATCAGATGAAAACCTCTATGTTTTCACCCACCCCCTAATTCCCCCTCTCCGGCGAGGCGAGGGGGAATTTTAAACGGAGCATAATCAATTGTTTTTTAAGCTGATATTTCTTTGAAATGATTTGAAATGCGATTACAAAAAACCAAAAATTTGCGAAACCGTTACCACGACAAAAATAAGAGTCACGGCTCAGTGCGGCAAGCGTGCAAGAATGGCCGCGCTTTGGGGAAAATCACCCAGGCGCAGCAGCATTTTTCTTTCTGTTTGCTCGGATCATCCATGCTTCGTTTTGCCGTCGTCTGTTTATTCAGCCTGATAAATCTCGGTTTTGCGCAAATAAATTTCAGCGATGTTTCCGCCGCCAGCAGCATTGATTATCAGAATTTTAGCGAAACGGTGATGGGTTCCGGTACAGCATTTCTCGATTTTAACAACGATGGATTTCTCGATCTTTACCTGCTCAACAACGGCAATAGCAAGGCAAATACCCTTTATCAGAACAATGGCGACGGCACGTTTTCCGATGTCACAATTTCGGCTGGCGTTGGCGATACCGGTGAAGGCATGGGCGTCGATGCAGCGGATTACGACAACGACGGATTTGTGGATTTATATGTGACTAATTATGGCGCCAACGTTTTGTTTCGGAACAATGGCGACGGCACTTTCGCGGATGTAACAACTTTTGCAGCAGTTGGCGACACCTCAAATAGTGCGCATCCATTGTTTATCGATGTCGATGGCGACGATTTTTTGGATTTATATGTCGGCAATTACAGCGGGCATTCCGACAAACTTTATCACAACAACGGGGATGGCGCCTTTACGGATATTTCCGCGTCAGCGGGCGTCAGCGGCGCGCGCAGCACCATGGGCTTGGCTTATTTTGACTACGACGCTGACGGCGATTTGGACATTTACGCGGCCATGGATTTTCGCAACGATTTTTTGTTTGAAAATGACGGCGCGGGCGTGTTCAGCAACATCATTTCCGATACGGCAACCTCGGGGCTGGGCGTTCGGAAAAACACCATGGCCCCGGCATTGGGCGATTTTGACAACGACGGCGATTTCGATATTTACACTACCACGGCGTATTCATCGAATGCGCTCTATCGCAACAACGGCGACGGCAGCTTTGCAAATGTTGCGCGGGCCGCGGGCGTCGCCAATCAATATTTCGGCTGGGGCAGCGCTTTTTGCGATTTCGACAATGACGGCTGGCTGGATATTTACGTCAGCACCGGATACTTCGGCAGCGCAACGCCGGACGCGCTTTATCGCAACAACGGGGATCCCGGCGTTCCGGGACAGGGTGTCACTTTCAGTGATATTGCCGCGGAGGCCGGGCTAAATCACAACGGCTCGGGCCGGGGCGCGGCATTTGGCGACTACGATAACGACGGCGACACCGATATTTTTATCGTAAACTACCAGGGCCGGGGCATTCTCTATCGAAATGATTCGTCCGGCAACAACTGGCTGACCGTGAAATTAACCGGTGTTACCGGCAACCGGGACGCCAGGGGCGCTTTGGTAACCATGGAAATTGGCGGTAATCGTCAAATCAGCCAGGTGGGCGGGATGGGCGGTTACCTGTCCTGCAATGACGCCCGCGTCAAATTCGGATTGGGCGATGCGGCGTCAGTGGACAGGCTGATCGTTCAATGGCCTGGCGGCAATGCCGACACGCTCACCAATCCGCCGGTGAACCAGATTCTGGGAATAACAGAGGGCGCGACCGTTGTCTCGGTGAAGGATGATCCGCTGCAAAATCTTCCCGCCCGCCCGGAGTTATTGCAGAATTATCCGAATCCCTTCAATCCCTCGACCACCATTCGCTACACGTTGGAAAATCGGACGCCGGTTTCATTGCAGATCTTCGATATGTCGGGACAATTCATCGCTGCACTGGTTAATGAAAATCAAAATCCGGGGCATTATTCCGTTGCCTGGAATGGCCTTGATGCAAACGGAAATGCGGTTTCATCGGGCATTTATTTTTACCGACTGAAAACCGGTAAATTTAATTTTACACGAAAAATGTTGCTATTACGATAAAGTGAAAAGTGATAAGTGATAAGTGATAAGTGATAAGTGATAAGTGATAAGTGATAAGTAGGAAGTGAAAAATCAATGTCATTAAGTTAAGCAAAAATTTATTCAAGAGGCATCCTGAGCGGAGTCGAAGGATAACGGTTTCAGGCGCGTTCCGCCATGCTTCGATTCCGCCATGCTTCGACTCCGCTCAGCATGACGAAAAGTTCTTACTTTTTTGTTGACATTTACTTCCAACTTTTTACTTCCCACTTTTTACTTAACAGTAAACGGGAGTCATAAAAATGAAGCGATTTCTTTTTCCGGCAGTGCTGATCGTCCTTCAAGTTTGCGAAGTTTTCGGCGGCGTCACCGGCAAAATATCCGGTCGCGTGGTTGACCGGCAAACCGGCGAAGCTCTGCCCGCGGCGAATGTAATTATCCAGGGCACGCAGTTGGGCGCCTCCACGGATTTGGACGGATTTTATTACATCATCAACGTGCCGGTGGGCAGCTACACCCTGGAAGCCAGCATCATCGGTTACAAACCGGCGGCAAAATCTCATGTAAATGTAACCGCCGACTTCACCACCCGGGTCAATTTTTCCTTGCGCGAAACCGTTGAAGCCGGTCAGGCAGTGACCATCGTTGCCGAACGCCCCATCATCCAAAAAGACCTGACCTCCACGAGAGCCGTGGTCAACGCCGGTGAGTTGAAAACCCTGCCGGTAACCGATCTCTCCGAGGCGTTGACCATCAAAAACGGCGTCACCGCGGTGCGGCCGGTGACGACGGCTTCGTCGCTGCCGGTGTTCGGGCAATTTCTCACCGTTCCCGGCGACGGCCTGCATTTTCGCGGCGGTCGCGATAACGAAACGGCGTACAATGTTGACGGCATGAGCGTGGAAGACCCGATTTGGGGCGGATTTCAAATCGATAATATTGCCGAAAACGGTTTGGCGGAATCGGTGGTTTACAGCGGCACGTTTAACGCGGAATACGGGGAAGCC
>CAYVDX010000531.1:0-3673 GCA_964450485.1 uncultured Calditrichaceae bacterium | reverse complement strand
TCAGGGAGGGTTCTCATAAACTCCTGATACAATTGTTGAAGGGGAATATGCCAAGAATAAAAATGGGTAACAATGGCCGGCAAACCGTAAATGTTTTTAAAAATAATCTATCATCAAAATATGGTTTTCTTTTAATTGATCTCGACGCACAAAAATCTGAGAAACATAACAAAATCACTGAATATGAATTAAATGATCACAAAGATGACGTCTTCTTTAAGATACAAGAAATGGAGTCCTGGTTTTTATCTCAACCAGCAGTGTTAGATGAGTATTATGGAAAAAAAATATCCCGAAAGATAACAAAAGATAACACAGAAGATATTTTTGAACCGGATAAATTGCTAAGTGAACTTACTAAAAATACAGGACGCGGGCGCTATCATAAAGTCCGACATGGGGTAGAATTGCTTAAGAGGTTAGATGCCCGAAAATTAGCAAAAAACTCCTCTGAATTTTCGGCGCTTATCGAAAGACTAAAATCGACTGAACACAACGATTAAATCAAAAGGATTTCAGGAATTTATATGCGAATTTTCTTATCTTTTCTTTTTTTGATCCTCCCTCAACTGCTTTTTGCCCAATTGTTCCCCAATTTAGGCGGACAGCGAACCGGCATTTCCGGGGCGCAATTTTTAAAAATCGGCGTGGGCGCGCGCTCCGTGGGGATGGGTGAATCGTACGTAGCGGTGGCCAACGACATTGAAGCGCTCTACTGGAATCCCGCGGGCATTGCGCTCTTTGATCAGCCTGCTGTATTTTTTTCGCATACCCAATGGGTTGTCGATCTGCAAATGGAGTTTGCCGGCGCAGTTTATCATCTCGATCATACCAATTCGCTGGGCGTTTCCCTGGCGTATCTGCACACAGAAGATATGGACGAAACCACCGCGCTTCAACCCTTCGGCACCGGGCGGATGTTCAGTTTTGGCGATTTCATGCTTGGATTAACTTATGCGCGAAACATGACCTCGCAGTTCAGCTTTGGCGTGACCGTAAAATATATGCAGGAAACCCTGGCGGATTTGAACATGCGCACCGTTTTTTTCGATTTGGGAACCCATTACGAAACCGGGTGGCGATCCACCCGGTTTGCCGTCTCAGTGACCAACTTCGGGCAGGATATTTCACCGTCCGGTTCTACGATTCGTCGCGATTTGAATAACGAGACCCACGAAGTGACGGAATTCCAATCATTTGCCCCGCCCACTATTTTTCGGATCGGCATTGCCAGTGAATTCATCGATCAGGAAAACCAGCGATTAACCGGTTCAATTCAATTGAATCATCCCAATGACAACGCGGAGAATATTAATGTTGGGATGGAATATTTGTGGCGGGGAATGTTTGCCATCCGTTCCGGTTATAAAACCGCCCAGGCGGAAGAATCTTTTTCCGCCGGTTTTGGGCTCCATTTCCCCATCACCATGGCGGATTTCCGGCTCGATTACGCCTTCACCAACTTCGGCAGATTGGGAAATGTCAACCGTTTTGCCGTGCAGCTTATTTTTTAAACAGAAGAAATCGCGACTTGCTTCTGTATCAAAACTGAACGCTTATTGAGGTGAAAATGCAACTTTCTCGCATACCTTTTCTGATTACTGCTTTAATTTTTAGTTTATTTATTGCTTGCTCCCATGACAAACTACCGTTGCCAAACGTTCCGGACGATGAGGGTTTTGGCAATACCGGCGAAGAAGTGTATGTGCAAATAAATCCGCCGCTGGATGCCGAAAACGGCTATTCCTTCAACCGTCCGGCGGATATCTACCTGGGCGCGGATAATTTTCTGTATGTCTGCGACACCGGCAACGACCGCATTGTGATGCTGGATGTGGGCGGACAAATCCAGGGCATTTCCCAGCCGATCCCCCACCCCGAAGCCGTCACCCAAAATGACAGCCTGCAATTGCTGATCGTGAATAAAACAAATGCTGTTTTTCGGATTGACCTGACCAATGTGAGCCACGACATCGCAAGCGCGCCGGTAGAAAAAGTTTTTGAACAAAGCAGCAAACCCAGCCGCCAATTTACCGGTATTTCCGTTTACAATGGCTTTGAATATTACGTCACGGTTGTGGATGTCGCGGACTCCAACACTGTTTTTAAAGAATTTAGCTTTGTTTACGATTTCAACCGGAATCACACCCTGAAAGGGCCGCTGCCCATGAATGTGAACGGCACGGGACTTTTTTCCGCGATTGTGCCGACCGGCATTGTCACGCTGCGTGAACGTTGGCTGGATATTTCCACCAGCGGCGAACGGTCGCCGGCGTTTTATTTTTCGCATATCGGACGCACGTCGCAGTTGGAGCCGAACAACTTCAAAGTTCAGCATATCACCACTACCATTCAGCAAGGCGAGGTGGTGTTGATTCCGAACACCGGCCTGATTGGTGAAGACCTCTACAGAATTGATTTACGCGCAAATATTGAAGATGTCGCCATTGATCGAAGCGGTTTTCTTTTTGTCGTGGACGCCGGTGGTTCCGGCACAACGCCCGGCTTTTACCGCTACTCCTCGCTTGGTAAAAAACTGCAATCCCTCACCGGCGAAGGCAGCGGAGAATCACAATTCAAAGCGCCGAAAGGCATCGCTGTTTTGCCGTTTTTGGAGCAACAGGTTGTCTTTGTCGCGGATACCGGCAATAATCGAATTTTACGATTTAAGTTGTCAACGGATTTGTAGGTTCCCGGGATTTTGCGAGAGTTCCCGAGGCAAAAACCGCGGGGCGGATCGGCAGACTAATCTCTGCACGCCATTTCTACTTTTCACTTCAAACCTTGTCGCCGCCATTGTGTTGTTCGCGGATCGGCAGACTAAAGTCTGCACGCCATTTCTACTTTTCACTTTTTACTTTTTAATTCCATGCGGTCATTGCGAGCCAGAAATCGCTGATCAAATAAGATTGGGACCCCGGAACGCTCCCAATACCGCGTCACCCGCGGGTCTGTTGCCGGGCGGGTGGCTTCGATGTGCAGATACGGTTCCGCGACATCGCCGGAGCAGCCAACGCGCCCAAGCGGCTGCCCCGCTGCCACATGCGCGCCTTTTTTCACCAAAATGCTTCCCAATTTTAATTGCGAAATTTTGACTTGGTATTTTCCCGCCGCAATGATCAGGTAATTGCCGTACGCTTTCTTTTCATCCATCCCTTCGTGATTATTCCGAATGTCCGGGAGGCTGTCAACCACGGCGATGACGCGCCCGCTGCAAGGGCTGTAAACCGGTTCGTCAAAAATCGCGTAACGGGATAAATCATCCGGAAAAAAGCCGCGTGCACGTTTCCCGAATCCTTGCAATTTGACGATATCCAGCGCAAATTTTTGGGGAATGGGCGGCAACGCATGATAGGTATTGATCATGGGTGAGTTGCCGCCTTCGATGATATAATACCTGCCGTTTTGCAGCGGAAAACTCAGTTCAATGAAGTCCCCATCGACAAAATGCCCCCGGAACGCCCAGCCGGAAAATAGAATCAGCACAAAAGTGAAAACAAATATCACCAATTGGCCAAATTTTTCGCGGGGATTTTTCGCTGCTTTGCCCGGTAATTCACGGATGCGAAAAAACAGGTGGATTGTTGCAAAAAACCAGACCGCGGCGATGATATATCGAAAATAATAACCGTAAATTGCCCATTCCGCGGTTAAATAAATAAACGCAACATAG
>CAYVDX010000530.1:0-3675 GCA_964450485.1 uncultured Calditrichaceae bacterium | reverse complement strand
GATGTCCGCCGTGGTAAACATGATCACCCAAAGCCCGGATCGAAAAAACTACCGACTCACCTACTCCGGCTACAGCGGCGTGGATAATGTGGAAAAAAACACCTACAACAGCCAGTTTTCACTCAGCGGTCCCCTACCCTTCAGCAATGGCAAGGCGACGCTGTTGGCGTTTGGAAAATATTTTTCCACCGATGGCTATTTATACGGTTTCATCCTGCCGAACTGGGTTGATTCGCGGGGCATGGACAAAAGCGGTCCGCCGGTGCGGGAAGTGCCCATGAACTACAAGGATAATTACAACGGCATGGCAAAATTACAGTGGGATATCTCCGGGCGTCTGAAATTCACCGCCGGTTTATTGGGCGGTCACGAAAACGCGCAGGTGTACAATCATTTTTTCAAATACGATCCCTTCGGCGCGCCGCACACCCACACGGATGAATATTTAGCCTATGGGAAGCTGACCCATTCACTTTCGAATGCGACATTTTATACCCTGGGATTCGGGCGCTATGACAAGAAATTCAAATCTCACGTGTTCGACACGGTTGAAGAATATTCGGTGCTGCCCGATCTCAGCGGCAGCGAATTTGCGGTTGTCGGGGAAGATTTTGTCTTTTTTAACTCGGAATCAAAAACCAATCAACTCAAGCTTGACCTCACCAGTCAAGTCACTAAAATCCACCAGCTAAAATTTGGCATCGACGCCCGGCGGTATGACATCGATTACCAACGCCGCAATCCCGGGCAGGTCAGCCCCAACGATTCCAGCGAGTTTTTTCCGCAGGAAATTTATCACCGCGAACCGAACCGCCTGACGGCTTTTTTACAGGATAAAATGGAGTTCAACGAAATGGGCATGGTCTTGAACCTCGGTTTTCGCTACGACCGGGTCAATCCCAAGGCTGACGTGTTGGAAGATTTGACTCGTCCCCTGACTTCCCCGGTTAAAAAAGCCTCGGTGAAGGACTATGTCAGCCCGCGAATCGGCATTTCCTATCCCATCACCGACCGGGCGGCGTTCCATTTTTCCTACGGGCATTTTTTCCAATTCCCACGGTTTTTTCAGCTTTACCAAAAGCAGAATGATGAGTTTGGTTTTCAGAGCAACCTGAATCTTTCCGACATTCTCACCGCCGTGGGAAACAGCGACATGAAACCGGAGAAAACCATTTCCTACGAAGCCGGGGTCAACTTCCGAATCGGGAATGATTATTCCCTGGGCGTGATCGGTTTTTTCCGGGAAATCACCGACCTTATCGGTTCGCAGCGCGTCAACAATAACGACCAGGGCGGGTTCCAATTTGTCTTCGACAACAAGGATTTTGCCGACGTCAAAGGGGTTGAACTCAGCCTGAACAAGCGCTACAGCAATCATTTTTCCGGATCGATCAACTACACCTTTACCCAAACCCGGGTCAGCAGCCAAAACGTCTTTTTTCGCCCGACCTTCCCGCTGTTTCGCACCCAGGTGGCGGATTGGGATCAGCCGCACGTGCTTTCCATCGATGTGGATATTCGCCAGCCGAACGATTGGGGAATCAACATTTTGGGTTCCTTCAGCAGCGGTTTTCCCTACACATTTGATCAATTTGAGCCGAACAGCGAGCGCGGCCCCGCCATTTCGACCATCGATATGAAGCTTGAAAAACAGTTTAAATTTTTCGGTTCCAAGCAGAACATTTTCATTCAGGTGCTGAACGTGTTCGATACGGAAAATGCCTTTTGGGTGTACCCGGATACCGGCATTCCCGGTTTTGATAACCAACCGAGCACGTCCGATGACGCCACCTTTGATCCCTCGGCGTTTGCGCCAGGCAGAAGAATTCGCATCGGCGGCGGGGTGTCGTTTTAAAAATTTAGGGAGTAAGGCGGTTTTCAAGAAAGAATGCACCGGGCGGTTCCGGCTGTAGGGAACGGTCGAGACCGTTCCATGGAAGATTGATAAATCTGAATTCAAAAAAGCTAAATTTCAGAGAGAAAAAAGCATGAGACACCTTAAAATACTGCTATTTGCCGCGTTGGCGGTTAGTTGGTTGCCTGTGGGAATCATGGCGCAGGAATCCGGGCAGGAGTATATCAAGTACAATATTTTCAATGTCAACCGCGTGGCGACCAAATTTTCAAATGCCATGGAACTCTGCGACGGCAATTTCATCGCGCCGGCGTTGGCCATGCCGCCGGCGTTTGAATATCCCAATGGCAGCGGCATCAGTTACGGCACCAGCGTCGCGTTTGTCGTGGGCGGTTTCACCACTGACGGCGGCGGCAGCAATCCAAACAATGAACCGTACGTGGACGCCGCCATGACCGAAGGGCCGGCCGATTATTTCGACCCGAAACACTTTGATCCGTTCAAGGATTTCGTCAACGGCGATCGCGCGGCCATGAGCGATGATCCGGATTCCTGGCCGACAGACGGCCCAAACCAGGGTTGGCCAGCCTTTTATCCGGGCACGGATACACCGGTTTTGGTGGGGTCTGAAGGCTGGCCCGGATTTGGCCGCAACGGCGAACGCATTGCCGACCAGGAAAGCTTTTCGGTGTGCCGGGCCATGGATCATTTAGCAGAAGTGCCGCCGGAACGCTGGCTGAAAATTCAAACCACCTGCCGGGGACTGGCCTGGGAACTTTCGCTGTACGAAGATATGATTTTCTGGGTATTCACGGTCAGAAACATGGGCAGCGCGCCGATTGACTCCACCGTCTTCGGTATCTGGTCGGATTTCAGTTTCATCGATTCCTTTTTGCCGCCCAACCCTTTTGGCGATATCGACAAGGATTTTTTCGACCCGGTCCGGCAGCTTTCCTACGGCACGGATTTGGACGGTTTTGAAGAAAGCCCCTTTGGCGGCGCGCTGGAATCCAAGGACATTGCCTGGGCCGGAACGGTTTTCATCAAAACGCCCATCGGCGATGACGGCGAGGAATTGGGACTGACCAGTTACGACGCATACGAGAATTCCGTCGCGCAGGTCACCCGCCGCGGAAACGGCGCGCGCAAAACCGAGTATTATTTTTGGAATCTGCTCAATTTAGACGATCCGAATGACACCGATGGCGACCGCATCGACGATCATTTTGATAACGACGGCGACGGCGTGCTGGAATCGACCTTTTTTTCCGGCGATCTGAGCGCGACGACCCTGGGTTCCGGGCCGTTCACATTGGAGCCGGGCGAGATCGATACGCTGATCATCGCCACGGTTTTTGGCAACAGCGAGACGGATTTGAAAAAAAATGTGGATCGCGCCATCGATCTCTATAAAAAGGGATTTAAAGTGCCCAAGCCGCCGGCGGAACCCGTGGTAAACGCCGTTGCCGGCGATCGCAAAGTGACCCTGACCTGGGGCCGGGAAAGCGAGTCGGATTCCACGTTTGAGGGCTATAAAATTTATCGCTCGCAGGATAATGGCGCAAGTTGGGGCACGGTTGTCACGGACGCAACCGGTTCGCCGGCCGGGTTTGTACCGCTGGCGCAATTCGATTTGGCCGACGGCGTCACCGGCACCCATCCCGATGCGCCGTTTTTGGACCTGGGCGTGGACACGGGTTTAGAGCCGCTCCGGCAAGTGGTCAATGGCGACACAGTCAATGTTTTTGTGGACGAAACCGTGGTCAACGGCTTTACTTATTGGTACGCGGTGACCTCCTACACCACTGGTGATCCGAGCA
>CAYVDX010000529.1:0-3675 GCA_964450485.1 uncultured Calditrichaceae bacterium | reverse complement strand
ATGAGGGGATGAAATGAAACGAAGTATTTTAGCCGGAATCGCAACGTTGATTTTGCTGAACGCATTTTCTTATGCACAGCAGGTTGAATTTTTAAACCCGGAAATCATTGACTTCGGGAAAGTACCGCAAGGTGAGGTCATCACTGGAACCATTCGTTTTGTTAACAAAAGCGCTACGCCAATAACCATGGAAGATGTGCGTCCCAGTTGTGGGTGTACCGCCGTGAAGCCGAAAAAAATGGTATATGCCAGCGGAGAAACAGCAAACATCCCTTTTACGATTAAAACGGATAAATTTTCGGGCGCGATTACAAAAACAATCCGGGTAATTTTCAAAGATGTGACGCCCAAAACGCATGTAATCACCGCCAGGGCCACGGTTGTTACAGAGATAAATGTAACGCCCCGATTTCTAAATTTTCAAAATATTGCGCTTAATCCGGACACCTTGGTCACGGATTTTTTTGAAATTGAAAACACCACGGATCACCCGGTTACCATTGAAAAAATTTCGTCATCCAGTGAGCTAATAACAATTGTACCCAACTCCGCGACAATAGCGCCGGGGAAATCCCACTTAATTCGCGTTGAAGTAAGCCCAAGGACAGTTGGAATACACAATACAGCCATTTTAATAGAAACAAATAACAAGAAAATTGTAAAGAAAAAATTACCCGTATTTTTTAATATTCGGGAGATGCCTTTAACGGGCAGTAAATAATTGGTTATTATTTTTTCTGTTAACATTTTGTGATCAGTTACTTAGCAGTTGTCCGCAAACCGTAATATATTATCAAGGTGATAATTATTGGATTGCGGACTTTTTTTATGTCCCCAAAGGCTAACCGGGGTAATTCACCACTGGAAATGCTAAAGACACTGAACAGATTGAAAATATTACAGTTAAACTGAGAATCCCGTGCGTATATTTGAAAATTAAATTTGATTAAAATCCTTGATCTAAGGTCATAAAAAACATTTCAGTGGATTCATCGTCATTAGTGGTATATAAATTTACAGGCTAAAGTTTTTATTAAGATGGTCGATAATCGTTAAATTGTGGTTTTCATAATCAACAGTTTTACCTTGAGTTTATAAAAGTTGTTGTTTTTGATTGGGGTGGTGATGCAGGCATATCACAGGAGTTCGGCAATCGTGTAATTCGGTAACAAAATAGTAAAGGCAAGCAAGTTTAGTACGTGTAAATTATTCGTTAAGTGTGGAATAATTTAGCGGTTACGCATTTTAAATTACCGAATGAGAACAGCAAATAAAATCCTTGCTTTACCGGCCAAAAGTTTTACTTGAAATTCTTGTGACTTCAATCAACAGCCTCAACAGAGTTTGTCTCTACTTTCCACTCCGCGCCAAGTTGTGAATAATAATTTGTAACAGGTCTTTGTTTAAATGAAGTGTCATCAAAAAAATTCGACACACGGAAAGCTGTCTCTCATTTAAATCTCATACTCTATCCTCAGTTCGGTTTTGACATTTCCTAAATTTGTGAAAGAATGGTTCGTTTAATAAATTGAAGATTGTTTTAAAGAAAGCGATGGTAGAAGGCAATGTACCAAGAAGGAGCTCGTAAAATGAACACGGATGTAACCAATACGATGGTTGAACTAATGAGGGAAGAAACGGCGGCTTATGATATACTTATCGTAGAAGATAATGTTGAACAGGCGCATCTTACCAAAATGCTTTTGGAAGAATATGGGTTTTCAGCACACTTTGTCACGAAGAGCGCTGAAGCAATGCGAGTCATTCAAGCAGATAAGCCGCGCGTCGTGATTCTTGATTTAATGATGCCGCAAGTAGATGGATTAAGATTGTGTCAGCAAATAAAGAACGGCGCTGGCGCGAGAAATACTAAAGTCATTATCTACTCTGGTAAAATGTATGATTCCGACCGGAGAAAGGCGCTAAAACTTGGCGCCGATGCGTTTTTTCCTAAACCGACCCGTGCAAATATTTTGATCTCAAAAATAAGAGAATTGCTCCATCCAATTCATAATGGATCCTATCAAAATTAAATTCTGGGGCGTCAGGGGTTCGATTCCAACACCCGGGCCCCAATCCCTGAAATATGGCGGCAACACTTCTTGTGTCGAAATAAATTTTCCGAATACACCGCGATTTATAGTTGACGCCGGCTCCGGAATTCGTGAGTTGGGAAAAGAATTGGCAAAAGTTGGCGAACCCGTAAAGGCATATATTTTTCTCAGTCATTTTCATTGGGACCACATCCAGGGCCTGCCTTTTTTTAAAGCCGCATTTAATCCGGCAAACCATTTTATCATTTTCGGATGTGATGAACCAGGCGTTGATCTCACTAAAATCATCGCGATGCAAATGAATCCGATATATTTTCCGGTCGCGGTTGCTGATATGAATGCCAGAATTGATTATTGCACCATCCAGGAAGAAACGCGCATGGTTGAGGGGATTCATGTTCGCACACAGTTTCTAAATCATCCCGGGTACACTTTAGGATATCGATTTACTTATCAAGGTCGTTCGGTCGTTTATATGAGCGACAATGAGCCGTATCCACAATCCAAAGATTCGTTTAAGGATGAAAATGACAGAAAAACATTGGAAGATTTGTTTGAGAATTTTGTTGATGATAAGGAAGATCAATTAATCGATTTTATCGCTGGTGCGGATGTGTTAATCCATGACACTCAGTATTTTCCGGAGGAGTACCAAAATCGTAAATCATGGGGACACTCACCCTATACTTTCACGGTTGATATTGCTGTGAAAGGACGCGTTAAACAACTCGTTTTATTCCATCACGACCCTGATCATGATGATGAAACCGTGGACAGAATGGCGGTTTTGAGCCAAAACCGGTTGCGCAAGCATAATTATCTGATTCCCTGTAAAGCTGCCCGGGAAGGCGATGTAATTATTATCTAACTCAGGGCTTGATTTCACAGCCCCCGCAGTGCTTGTTCAAATTCTGTCAACAAATCCGCTTCCGCTTCAATGCCCACGGACAATCGAACCAACCCGTCGGTAATCCCAGTTTTAATACGTTCTTGCGGTGATAAACCCAAATGCGAAGTCGTAGCCGGCCGTGTGATCAGCGTTTCCACGCCGCCCAGGCTTGCCGCGTGGGTGATAACAGATAGCCGGTCAATGAATTGCTCCGCCGCGGAAACGCCCCCGCGCAACTCAAAACTCATCATTCCGCTATATCCGTCAAACAGTTCTTTGGCGAGCGCATGACTTGGATGACCGGCTAAACCGGGATAATTCACGTACATAATCGCCGGATGATCGTTCAGATATTCCGCGATCACTGCCGCATTGCGATTGTGCTTTTCCATTCGCAACGCCAGGGTTTTAATGCCGCGATCCAATAAGAAACAGGCATGTGGATCTAAAGAGCCGCCCAGATGATTCATCTTTTTGATGACGTTTTCAACGAGCGCTCTTTTTCCAATCACTGCACCGGCGATGATATCGGAATGCCCGTTTAAATATTTAGTGCCGCTGTGCAGCGAAAGGTCAAATCCCCATTCCGCGGGGCGAAAGTTGACGGGGCTGGGGAATGTGTTGTCTATCAGAGAAATTAAATCGTTTCTCTGAGCAAATTGAACAATTGACTTTAAATCAACCACTTTCAGCAATGGATTCGTCATGGCTTCGACATAAATCGCCCGGGTA
>CAYVDX010000528.1:0-3688 GCA_964450485.1 uncultured Calditrichaceae bacterium | reverse complement strand
TTTCTGAAGCTTTATTTACTTCTAATCCATTCTCAGATGGAATTTGTGAATAGTTCGGAGTATTAATGATATAAATGATTAGTAACGAAAAGCCAATGAATCCGGGTTTCACATTTTCTCCTTTGGGCTATTTCTTTTGTAGGCTTATTAGCACATAGCGTTTTTAATAGAAAGATATTAAAAATCCGGTGCGATCACAAGCCAAAAATCGTCGGCAGAAGACGAATCGCCGGATTCCAATCACGGAGAAAATTTGCTTTTTCCGGGAAACCCGTTTAGATTGTCTCGGAAAAATTAGCGCAATCGGGAAAATTTAATGACGCAACCGCTTTTCAACCTTATCACTGGTCCGGCAGGAGAATACTATTTTTTCCAGCGGGAAATTCAGCAACGGATCGCGGCGTCCGGCGGATTTGAATATGATTTTATCTACTTTTTGCCGGTAAAACGAGCGGTGCGCCATTTCAAGGAACGATTGATCGCCCAATCGTCGCAAGGCGTGCTGGCGGATCCGCCGGTATTCACGTTTTACGATTTTATGGTGCGGTTTTACCGCGATTTGCCCAAATCCCGCAAAGTAATTTCCCAGGCCATGCGCCTTTTTTTGGTGGAAGAAACCCTCAAATCCCACGCCGGCGAGCTAAAATTTTTTACGGCAACGAGCGCGAAACGCCGCGGTTTGGTTAGCAAAATCGATGCGCTGATCAACGAGCTGCGGGAATACGGCTACAATTCCGAACTGCTGCTGGACGCCGCCGACGTCAAGGGGGAGCGCCGCTACCAGGATTTTTCCCTGCTGTTAGACGGTTTTGAAGCGGCGTTGGGCGAGCGCCTCATCGACGAAGCCGGGGCGATTCAGGCGGTGATCGAACGACTCGATGACGACGGACGCTTTTGGCGCAAATATTTCCCGAACGTAAAAACCATTTATTTGAGCGGCTACGGCCTGTTCAGCCGCCCCATGATCCGCTTTTTCGAGCGGCTGCGCGGCGTGGTGGAAATCAACATCAAGCTGGATTATTTGCCGGAAGCGCCACAGCTTTTTTCGCATGTTGATCCGGCGTTCGAGGCATTGAGCGAATTGTCGCCAATCGTTACCCAAAACCAAAAACCGCAGCCCTGGGAACGACAACTTTTCCAGCGAAAGCCGCCGAAAGCGAAATTTTCGTTGGGCAAAAAAGCGCTCATTCAGCCCTGTAACAACCGTCAGCAGGAAGTCGCGTTTATCGCAAATTATGTGAAACGGCTGCATTTGGAGCAGGGCATTCCGCTGCACGAAATCGGGATCACGTTCCCCTCGCTGGAAAAATACGCGCCGCTGATCCACGAAATTTTTCCGCGCCATGGTTTGCCGGACACGGGTTTGCCCTACAATCTTTCCACCGGTTTTCAGCTCAGCCAGTCGCCGCTGATCCGCGGCTTTTTGCTGGCGCTGGAAGCACCCATGCTGCGTTTTGAAGTCAAAAAATTGCTGCAACTGCTCAGTTCGCCGTTTTTGCGTCCCGGCGGGGAAATGAGCGTGGACGTGAGCGCTGTAAAGCTCATCGCCAGGGAGCTGCGATTGACTCATTTCCAGGGAAATTGGGCGGCGGAACTGGAGAAACAGATCGACTATTTACGGCAGCAGGTGGAAACATCACGCGAGGAAGATGATTTCGATTTGCAACGGCTGCGGCAGCGATTGACAACGTTTGAGCGCGCCATCGGGCCGCTGCAACAGTTGCTGGAGCGACTGGAATCGCTGCAAAAACAACAGCCGGTCAGCGAATTTCGCGCGGCTTTTTTGGAAACGCTTGATGCACTGGGTTTTTTGGGCTGGTATAAAAAACCCAATCCGCATTTGAGCACCACGGAGCAGGAAAAGGAGTTCCGGGCCTTCAACCGTTTTATCAAATTGCTGGATCAGTTTAGCTGGATCGTCACCAATTTACACGGCCGGCAAAAGCTTTCGCTGAAGGATTTTGAATACTATCTCAGCCTGTTGGTTTCGCAGGCGACCTATAATTTGCGGGAATGGTCGAACTTTGGCTTGCAGATCATGCCGCGTCTGGAAATTTTGGCGACGGCGCCGCGGGTGCTCATTTTTGGCGGCATGATCGAAGGCGATTTTCCGCGTCCCTACACCCGCGATGTGTTTTTCAACGACGATGAGCGCGAAGGCATGGGACTGACCGCCACGGAAGATTTGTTGGCGCAAGACCGCTATCTGTTTTACCAGGTGCTCAGTTCCGGGGTGGAGCGGCTGGTGTTTACGTACCCCAAGTTTCGCAAGGAAGCGGCGCAGGTTCCCTCCAATTTTTTGAACGTGCTGGCCGATCAGGCCGAGGTGCGCTGGCGAAAAAACACGCCCTCGGCGCGGTTTTTGCAAAATCAAAGCGAGTTACTGGCGCAGACCGCGCAGCGCATTCCCGCCGGGGTGCGCAAAGTGGATGCGCGAAAGCTGCAAAAATGGCTGACGCTCAATGCGCAAAATCTCGAAAAACAGGAAGTTGCCCAGTTTTGGCTGCAACGGGTGGCGGCGGAAAATCGCAAGCGCGGCCGGGCATTCGGCGAATACGAAGGCGTTATCCGCGCATTCCCGGAAATTGTTGACGCCTTGCGGGAACGCTTCGGGGAGCAGCCTTTTTCCATCACCCGGCTGGAAACATTTGCGTTTTGCCCGATCAAATTTTTCTTCCGCTACATCCTGCGGCTGGAGGAGGAAGCTGAGATCGAAACCGGGCTGACGCCCTTGGAACGCGGGGAATTGGTGCATCAAACCCTGTTTCGATTTTACAAAACATTGCGCGAACAGGCGCGGGTTCGCACGCCCTGGCTGGGCGGCAATTTGCTGCGCAAAATCGCCGAGGAAGAATTTGCCAAACTGCCCTTTCGCGGAATGCTTTTTGATCTGGAACGGGAAAAATATTTCGGCTCGGAACGCCACGCCGGCCTGTGGGAAATGTTTTTGCGCGAGGAAGAGAAAAATATCCGGCAACTGGGGTTTTATCCGGCCTATTTCGAAGTGGCATTCGGGCGGGCCGGGCGCAAAACCGAGCAGGATCCGCTGCTGCCGGAAATATCCGCGATGACCTTAAAACACGCCGGTCAATCGCTGGAAATTACCGGGAAGGTGGATCGCGTCGATTTGAACGAACGCGGCGAGGCGCTGTTGTTGGATTACAAAACCGGTTCAGCCGGCAGCACCGCGAAAAATGTGTTGAACGGCCTCGATTTGCAGTTGCCGGTGTACGCGATTGCCATCAACGATCTGCTAAAAGCCGCGCAGCCGGACGCCGACATTTCGCCGGTGATGACCGCCATTTACAAAGTGCGCGATCCGGAAAATTGCCGCCGCGAACCGGTGATGTTCGACAAATCCGCCTTGCCGGGATCGGGCATTCGCGGCAACGCGGCCTTGCCCAACAAAAACATCGCCGACGAAACCGGGCGGCAATTGACCTTTGGCGAATTGCTGGATCGAACCGAAGCGTTTTTGTTCGATTACGTCGCCAAAATTCGCGGCGGGGAATTTCGTCACACTCGCTTTCCGGAGGAAAATCCCTGCAAAAAATATTGCGATTTCCGCCGGATGTGCCGGAAAGATGTGGGGAAATTATCGGATACGAGCAAAGGCGCCGGCTAATTTGCTTTGGGTATTTGTGTAGCATCAATATTTTGGAAAACACAATGCCGGGTGTATTACCAT
>CAYVDX010000527.1:0-3688 GCA_964450485.1 uncultured Calditrichaceae bacterium | reverse complement strand
CAGCGCTGATTCCATGCTTTCCATCAGCGACGACATGGTTTTGCTCATTTCCGGTGAAATAAAAAACGATTTTTGCGAAATACCAACCATCTGCTTAATGATATTGCCGGCATTTTCCCGCAATTGCGATTGCTGCCGGGCCGCATCGGTGATTTTTGATGACGCAATGTCCATTTTCCGGGATTTTTCCAGCAATTTTTCCTGCTGAAATGAGGATCGCAGTAAGTCCTGTTGAACTTTTTGCATGGCCTGCATCAATTCTTCTTTTTGCTGTTTCTGCATGTTTTGTTGAGCCTGTTGCATCATACTTTGCAGCATTTCCAATTGCTTCTGAATTTTTTTCCCGCTCTGCCGCGACTGCTGTTGGTTGTCCTGTTGCATCTGTTGCCGCATTTGCTGCATTTGTTTGCTGATTTGCTCCTTTTCCATAAAATTTTCAGCATTTTCGAGTGATTTGGCAATCTCATCCATCATTTTTTCAAACGCATTTTGGGCGTCCCGCAGCTCGTTTTTCATGTAATCCGCGTTCTTGGATAAATCTTGTTCTTTATTTGCCAATTGTTCTTTCTGTGTGTCATTCAGATTTTCCTGCCGCAACTCTTCATTAATTTTCTTTTGCGCCTCCAGCATTTTTTCAGCCATTTTGTTCAGCTCATCCATCTTCTGTTCCAATTGAACCCGCTTAAACAGCTCGTAGGTTCGCTCGATGCGCTCCTCAAAGTCTTCCATGGAAAGCTGAAAACGTTCCATCGCTTCCCGAACGTCGTCCATATCCGCATCCTCTAATGCTTTCTGCAATTCCTTCATCGCTTCCATCACTTCGGGCGTTGCCAAATCCTGAAACATTTTTTGCAGCGCAAAATATTTTTCCAGCGTTTCCGGGCTGAGCATATCCCGCTGCTCCATTTGGTTGACCATTTCTTCCAATTCCTGGCGGACATTTTTGAGCTTTTCCAAATTTTGCCGTTGACGATCCACCTGTTCCTGAATTTGCTGTTTTCGCTCCCAGGTCAACGCCTCTTCCCGTTTTAATTCCCGATTAATTTCCTCCAATTTTTCCTTCAGTCTGCGGGATTCTTTGCTGACGTCCTCGGCGTCATCCAGCTTTTCGGTCAAGGTTTCCCGGGTTGATTCAATCACATCCATCAGCGACGGGAGGCGGATAATAAAAGAGCGGCTCCGCGCCGATTTCGGTCCGCTGACAGCATCGTTATCGCGAACCTCGGCATAATATTCGATGTAATCATCCGGGATGAGGTAAAACGGCGACAAATCCCAGGCGTACTCTGAAATTGCCCGTCGCCGGTCAAGCCGTTGAAACGGAATTTTCAGCGAAAAATAGCTGGTGTCGCCGCTGGAACCGTTTTTGACGTGCCTGCCCTTTAGCTGCAAGCGGCTGAAGCCGAAATCATCGCGCAGGTTGATCAGCAACGGCAATTGCAACTCATCGCCGAGGTCGAGATCCTCGCCCGGCCGGGTAATCTCCACAAAGGGATTCTCATCCCGAAGCGCAAAAATTGAGTATTGAACCGGTTGATAATTTCCAATATCATCAACATCGCGAATGATGATGCGGTATTGGTCGTCTTTTTGCACCACAAATTGGCCGCGGGCGCGATTTTCGCTGATTTGCAGTGCCTGCCTGCTCGAATCTTTAAATTCAATCCACGCTGCGTTTAATGACTTATTCGATTCAATATTAAATTCAACTGTTGTGCCGGCTAAGGCGGTAATCTCGCCATCGTTGGGCGGCAATAATGCCGGGGTCATGCGCGTGTATTTGGGAAATAATAATTTAGCCTGCAAATCCCGGATATACGGCCGCTCTTTGACGATAACCTGGCTTTTTTTGCTAAAGGCCGTGCGGTTATCGAATGCGTCGATATTGACATTTGCCTCAAACCAATATGTAAAGTCATCTTTAACGTGATTTATTTCGTAATCAAAGGATTTTCCCGCGTTTAAAGCGATTTTCAAACGTTCTGTTGAGGTCGAATCCCCGGCGTCATTTTGGCTTTGCACAACCAACCACAAGCGCGACGGCATGATCCCGCGGTATGCGCCTTTTAGCCTGACCGGATCATTTTTCAAGACAATTTGATCGCCGGAAAGATTTGCTAATGTAACCGGCAGCGGTTTCTCAAATGATTTTGCGGGATGCAGCATTTTTAAAATTGTTTGGCTGGTCGAACCGGGAAAAAGCAGGAAAATCAGCAAAAATATTGCCCCGGCCGTCAGCAATCGCAAAGCGGGGGTTCGCAGTCCCTGAAGCGAAATAATTTTGAAAAAATCAGTGTTTTTGAATCGCTCATAAAGTTGTTTCAATGATAAATTCTTAAAAACCGGATGGGCGGCTATGCCTTCGTCCCGATAAATTTGCAAAAAATTGATCAGCGAATCCTGAATATCGGGATCATTTCTTCCGATTTGACGGGAAATATGATACAAATCTTGCTCGGCCGGCGAAAAAGCACATCGAAGATTCGGGATAATTTGTTTGATCGCCACAAATATGAATAAACCTAAAAGCACTGCCCACAGCGCAAAGCGAAGCGGAGTGGTTAAATCAAACACGGCTTCGATTAACACGGCTCCGGAAAAAATCGCCATGCACCAAAAAGCGAGCCACAGCAACGCTTTCAGGATATAAATCAAGTGATACCGGCGATTTACCAGTATCAATTTTTTATGGGTTGATTCAAATTGTGGGTCAACTCCGGAATCTGGCATTTTATACTCTTTGGTAAACGATTGGATGAAAAATGTTCAAATTTGTCTTTATTGCAGCATTGCCCAAATCAGGATATTCGCCCCCATTTTTAAAGCTGCCCGGCGTATTTCCGGTGGATCATTATGAATACCGGGGTCTTCGCATCCGTCGCTGATATCCGTGTTAAAACTGTAGAAAACAACCATGCGTCCTTCGAGAAACAGTCCCAATCCTTTTGGCGGGCCGCCGGCATGTTTATGCACCTTTGGCAAGCCGTTGGGAAATTGATCATTGATGTGATAAATCGGATGGGAAAAAGGCGCTTCGAGCCAGGAAAGTTCCGGAAACACTTTTTTCATTTCCCGCCGGAAATGTTTGTCCATTCCGTAATCATCATCCGCCCACAGAAAACCGCCTTTGATTAAATAGGCCCGCAAGCGGCTGACTTCTTCGTCTGAGAATTTTATATTGCCGTGCCCGGCGATATAAGCGATGGGATACTTAAAAAAATCGTTGTCTGTAATACTCATGGTGACTTCTCGTTCAGTCGTGGGAATATTGTTTTGCTCCCGCATAAATTTAAACAAATTGACAAAGGTGGTGCGATTGCCGTACCAATCGCCGCCGCCGTCGTATTTAATCCGAACGACGCTCACCGGGCTTTGGGCAAGTCCCGCCAGCGTAATAAACAGGAGGACAACCGATATAGAAATAAATCGGTATGATTCAAAATCAAATATTTTGCGCCCGACAATCTTGTTTGTCATTCCCCCATGTTTTAAACGAGAATCTACGCCGGATATGAATTCCCGATAAAAGCGGTCGGGAATGACACAGGCAAAACAGTTCGGTATAAATTGAAACATTTCACGAAATCTCATTTAAAATTTATCCGGATATTTTTGGATGATAATGATAAAAAAATCGTATTTGTGTAGCTATGGATATAGAAACCGTTGAAACGGTTGTTTTAGCTCG
>CAYVDX010000526.1:0-3691 GCA_964450485.1 uncultured Calditrichaceae bacterium | reverse complement strand
TTTCAAATACGACAGCAGCAATTCACGCTCGCGCAACTGCTTTTTCAACTCGTGATAACGTCGCGCTTTCCCGACTTGCCGCGACAGCGAATTGACGGTTTTTTGCACTTCGGCGAGAATGTCATCCACGCGGGTGAGTTCCTGCTGAGTGGTATCCAGCTTATTCAACGCGGACCTGCGCCGCACTTTGTATTTTTTGATGCCGGCCGCTTCCTCGAATAATCGCCGGCGTTCCTGGGCATTATCGCTTAGAATTTGCTCCACCATTTTCAGCTCGATAACCGAGTAGGCGTCCGCGCCCATGCCGGTGTCGGCAAACAGATCGACAATATCTTTTAGCCGAACCACTTGATTGTTGATCAAATATTCGCTATCGCCGGATCGATATAGCCGCCGGGTGAGCTTGAGTTCAGTGTATTCGGTGGGCAAAACATGTTTATTATTTTCAATAAACATCGATACTTCGGCAACGTTCAGCGGCTTGCGGGTAGCCGTTCCGTTAAAGATGATATTTTCCATCCGGTCGCAGCGCAGCACGGAGGGACGCTGCTCCCCCAACACCCAGCGGATGGCGTCCACCACATTGCTTTTGCCGCAGCCGTTCGGCCCGATAATGCCGGTTAATCCATTATCAAACTTTAGCGTTACTTTATTCGCAAATGATTTGAATCCAAAAATGTCTAATTTGGTGAGCTGCATTCCCTACTCAATTGAAAAATGGCTGTAAATCGTTTATAAATAAATTTTTAGCAGTTGCGTCAAACGTAATGCGTGATGCGTGATTTTCTTTTCTTACGCTTCACGCATCATTTCCAAAACGCCTGCAAGCGGCTGACATGCTGCAAATGCGCCCAAACATGGTAATGCTGTTCATAAAAATAGCCGAATGCGCCAGCCACAATCAGCAAAATGAGCGTTATCACGATGAATGCGCGCGAATACAAGCGATCAGTTAATACCCGAGCGCCGTTGACCCACCGCAAATATGCCCAAACGTGAAAATATAACAGCACGCCCAGGAGAATCCAATGATTTTTCATCATCAACAGCAGGCTGTACATCACAATGCCCAGCGGCAGCAGGATGACAAATGGCGCGGCAGACCAGATGCTGACCGCCAACGCCTGGTTAAACAAAACGCGCGAGCGGCCAAACAGCGAATAAATTTTAATCAATACCGCAAGTCCGTAAAAAAACAACACAATAGCAGCGGTTCCCACAATGATGAACATAGCCTGATCCCAAACGATTTTAGAAACCTGCAATTTCAGCCAGGGCGTGTAAAACAGCAGCGAGAGCAGGTAATCGGCTAAAAAATGATTGCGATAATAATAAAACGCCGAACTGTAAATCACCGCGCCATTCAGCCCGATCACCAGCAGCACAAAAAAGGATTGCTTGTAGGGAATGGAAATGCGCTCCTGCAAATTCACAAAAAAACCGTGTGGTTTGCTGATGCTGTAAATGAGACTTTGCCGGAAAACCCGGTAGCGACGATAGGTGATCAGGAAAACAAATACATTTAAAAAGCCGATCAAAATATATAAAAATGAGTGGGTTGAACGGTCTTCGCGAATCATTCCCACCGGCGCGGTTGGCGAAAACGCCTGCTGTCGCTGCAATTTTTGCAAATCCCGGGGCTGGCGTTTCAAATCCACCAGCCCAACGCGGTTCAGAAAAAAATTCGTATCCAGTCCATTTTGAATGGATGGTAAATGCAGGTAAAAATCGCTGTAGGTTTGGATAAATTGTCCCTGGATATTGCCGGACAACTGTCCGTCCTTTAGTTTTTGATAAAAATCCCGCACCAGCAGCAAATCACCGGCAATGAGGGTTGAATCCACCCGAAAGGTCATGGCTTTGGAAAACGCCGAGGGAAAAAACAGGTGATTTTGCAACGGTTTCCGCACCCGTTCCAAATTCTTTTCGACCCGGCGGCGGCCGAGGATATCCACCAACTGAAAATCCACTTTTTCGGCGACGTTTGCATCGGGAATGAATGTCGAGGCATACAGGGGCACGGCGGTATGTTGACGCATATCTTCCACCATCACGCTGAGCCGCTTTTGGTGGGCGGGATTGGCGCCATCTAAATAAAAAGCCGCGCCAATGCCGGCGATACAGCTATAGCGGCGCGAAAGTTCAGCCAAATGTTGGGCGATGGCTTGCCAACTCTCAAAATGAAGTTGCTGCTCGCCGGCCGGCAGCCAATAAACAAAGGGCAAATCCTGGAAACAGAGCAGCCCGATTTCATCGCAAATTTGGTAAAACCACTCCGGCATGGGATGCATGACGATCCGGATGGCGTTAAACCCGCGCGCTTTGACGTCCTGCAAATCCCGGCGGATCAATGCCGGATCAAACAGGGTTGAACCGGCCATATTTTGATAAACGTAATTGACGCCTTCCAAATAAAGCGGCTGATCGTTTAGCAGAAAATGATCGCTGCTCGTCGAAGCCACGCGCGCCGCCACGGGCCGGCGAATGCTGTCGATGATTTTTCCGGCGCTGTCGATCCGCACTTCCACCCAATAGCGGCGGGGCGTTTCAGGGCTCCAGGGAACGAAGTTTTTTTCGGAAAATTCCGGAAGCGCAAGCGTCTGTTTTCCCTGCGTTTGCAAGCGCATTTTTTTCTGAAACAACGTTTTCTCTTCGGATAAATACTGAACCGTGACGGTGTAATTCAACGAATCGGGGAGCGCGCGATTCAGCGTGGCCGTGCCGGTAAAAAGCGCCGTGGAATCCTCGACAGCCGTTCCGGCAATGAGCGATTCTATAAAAATGTTTGGACGAATTTCCAGGTAAACCGCGTCGAGAATGCCTGCATCCACCCGTGGTAAATCAACCGGCATAAAGCCGGGTAAATCAGCCCGGCGGCGGTGCTGGCGCCGCACTTCGAATTGAAAGACATTTTCGCCATCGCGGATCAAATCATCCGGCAGGGACAGGGACAGCGGGTAATAATTTCGGCTGCCAGCGTATAGCAGCGAATCGTTCAGGCGCACGGTGACGTCTCCCACGGTTTCGCCTAAATGTAGCACATAGCTGCTGCCGGGCTGCGGTTTTATCACCAGCCGTTTTTCGAATAGCACCCGCGCAACGCCCTCAAAGGTGCAGGGAACACGCGCATTGCCGATAAACGCGCCCGTCTTCGGATTTTTCAAATCCCAGACGCCGTTGAGCAAAATCCATTCCCGTCCGGGAAATTCCCGCTGAAGCCGCTCTTTCAGCGGCGCGTTGACGCTCTGCTCCGGCAGCGAATAAAACACCACATCCGCGGCGCTCGTCCCGCTGAACAGCATCAGCAACGCCATAAAAAAAGCCGGGATGATGCGAATCCCGGTAACAGTATTTTCAGTTGACCCTCTACCTGGCACCTTTTTAAAAACCGGTATTTTGGGTACAATGTCATGCCCGAATGTATTAATCGGGCATCCATTTTTGGAGATTCCCAGCCTGTCCCTTGTTCTTGAGGCTAAAAACACGCGGGAATGACAGCATTTTTTTACAAATAACCGGAAAAATAAAAAAATGTTCTGTACTAAATCAATAGCGCTGGCAAGCTGTAGTCTTCGTCGCCGCACGTTTTTATTTTTTCCGAAAGATTGAATCATATTTTTATCCGCCGTCCCTTTTCGCCTGCCAGGTCCCGGCTTTTCCGGGGACCCGGCTCGGTGATGAAAGCGCCATC
>CAYVDX010000525.1:0-3695 GCA_964450485.1 uncultured Calditrichaceae bacterium | reverse complement strand
TGATTTTGTCATCAATGATTTTGTCTGATTTTAAATATAAAATAATTTTGTTTAGTTACTTACTATTTAAAAAAACGGGTGTAGATTCGGTTTTAAGTAATTATTATCTCCAAATATGCCCCCCCCGGCGTTCCGGAGCTTGTCCCGGAACGCCGGGGGGTACAATGTTTATAGCAAATGGCTTTATAAGAGCCTCAAAATCCCGGCACGCCGGGAGTGACATATTACTTTCATAAACTACGTAAAATGGAATCTACACCCAAAAAAACTTACATGAATAATTTGTCAGACGCTGAGAGAGATATTCTTTTCGATTGAGCAACAAATGTTGGTCTTAAAGTATTTGTTTTTATTGTTTTTAAGCTTTATCTACGAAAATCCGCGGCTGAATGGTAACGAAATTATTAAGATAAAATCAAATATTACAGTAAGTTAATATTCATTTTAAATAAAACCTGTGCATAATGCAGGTTAGAATAACCATAGAAGCAGGACAACTTAAAATGAAAATTTAGCAAAAAAGAAATGCACACGGATGCACCGGCAAAGAAAACGCGGAATATAGTGGAAGGGATAATCAGGCAAAAAGAAGCCATTTATTAAACACAAACTCACCTGGCACTCGGATTTACCGAAAGCGACCACCGGGTTTATGAGCGTGTTTGGCCTATAATGCACAAAAATCTCCCGTGTTATTAAAACGCGGGAGATTTACTGTTCAATTTATTAGTCACTCAAAACGACAACTACAAACCTAATGCGGTTTTAAATTGATCATTTAATTCATCCTGGATTGAGCCGGGCATTCCCATGTTTTTCATAAACGCCCACATCCCGGCGTCTTCAAAATACATTTTCATGCGAAACATGGTATTCACCATACGAATTTTGATACCGTCGTCTTCCTTTGCAACCACTACTTCAATCGGGTACGCGCCTGCATCAGCCAAACCCGGGCAATCAAACTTTTTCCGGCTTTTATCGCTACCGGCTTTGACGATGCTGAAAGATTTGCTGTCCATGGGTGTGCCGGTGGTGCCAAACACCACGGTTTGATAACCCGGTAGTTCCAATTCATAAACGAGGTGCATGTGCCATTTTTCGCCGGTTTGCCGCAAACCCTCGCGAACCTTTGCGACAACTGTTTCCCAATCTTTGTCGGTCACCACGGCTTCATCCTGAATTTTATCCTCAAACGGCCCGCCGGCCATCACGCCCATGGTTTTTCCGATTTTGCCTTTTTTGCGCTTCTGCCCGTATTGTTTTTCACTAACGGTTCCTCGTACCGCGCCGGTAATCAGTTTGCGCAGGTTTTGCAAGTGATTTTCATTTAAATCCCAATACTTCAGATCTTCCATCAAAACCGTTCTGTTAATGGAATGGGGATTAACCACAGACACGTGCGCGCCGTTTTCATCTTCAAAAAGGTTGATGCGATCCACTACGGCAAACGGCGCGGTTTTCCGGTTGATTTCCAGTAGTTGCTTCGCGTAATCCGCATTGTAAATGGCAAATACACGTGCTTTATATTTACAATCCTTGGGGACGCCGGCGTCAATTTTCGTCAGTAATTGCCAGCCGCTGGCACTGTCTTCGATGGCGGTTTGCAGTGAATTAGAAATGTTCTCAAATGATCCCTGCGCGGATTCAATCACAAATTGATAGACGCGATAGTCTTTCTTTTCGTTGGCATTGGCGATACCGAAAAAAAATAAAATCGCCACAAAGAGCCCTGCTAAACGGATATTTTTTCGCTCAAACATGAGGTTTTCCTCCTTTTAAAAAAACGTTTGAAAAGCAATGGGTGCGGATATGTGCCCATACCCACACCCACAGCCGATGCCTGCCTTCCGGTTTTTTAAAGGGCTATTGAAAGACCAATATCGCCTTCGAATTGGTTCATTTTCAGCTCAATTTGTTGCTGCTCAGGCGCTTCAAACGGATTGGGACCCGTTACATCATGTGACAACGCATGCATCAGTCCGACATTCAAGCTCAATTTCTCATTCAGCGCTTTTGTTAAACCCAGGGTAATGTGCTGTTCCATCACGCCGGGCGCGAGAATATTGAACATCACCTCAGATGGCGCAATCGGCTGACCGCCCGTTGAAAAACCGCCGCGCAGCATAAAACCCGGCGCAGCTTCGTATTGAATGCCCGCTTTGAAGATGGTCATATCGTCCCACCCAAAACCCCAGGCGCCTTCTGTTCCCAATGGTATAAAATTCTGATTTGGCGAACCATTCTGCAATACCGGAGAATTATTAAGAAGATCCAGCGGATTGCTAACGGAATTGACGTCCGTGTACTTAGCTTGCTGAACATCCGCGGCAAGGGTTAGCGCCGGGGTGGCTTTGATGGCAATACCGGCCGTCCAGTTTGAGGGGATATCAAAATCGCCGCCATCGGCAAACAGACCGGCGTATTCGTCAAATTCACTCATGCTGATTTTGGTTTGGTAAGAAGCGCCGATGGAAACTACGCCAAATTCACCCAAATAACCAAAACGCGCGCCAAAACCGGTGGAAGTGGCGTGACCGTTGTTGGTGAGTTTGGTTGGATCGCTGGAAAAACCACCGAAAGCAAATAATCCCTCTGCCTTAAAACGTTGGAAAGCAAAAATACCGGTCACGCCGATCGAGTGATTCTCACCAAACTTTTTGGCAAAGGTCCCGGCGACAAACAACTGTGACAAATCCACGCCGGTGGGCGCGTCAAAGGTCAACTGGGGATTATTAAACGTTTTGGTGTTGTAATTGGTGTTCATGCCGCCGTTGCCGAAAATGGCAAGCCCAATCGCATTTCCGCCGCTCAGCGGAATACTAAACGCCAACCCGGGAATAACGAATAATTTTGAGTCGCTATCAACGTTACCCGGCGTTAATGGAAATGTGCCCGGAAACCCGGAGGGATTACCCGTAACAGTGTATTCACGATTCGGGTTAAAAAATGAGAATTCAATATCAAGCATTTTCCCCATAAAAGCAATGGCCGCCGGGTTTGTCGCGGAAGCAAAGGGACTGAGATACATTGCAACACCGGCGCCTGCCAAACCGCTGTATTGGGCGCCATAGGCATGTCGAAAATAGCCATTTGTGGCGTACCCCGTGCTGCCAATAATAAAAAGCAGGACTGCTAAAAGCATCAAGTGCTTTTTAACGGAATTGTTGCTTTTGGAAATCATGGATTCACTCTCCTGAGTTAAATGAATAGATACATTTATAGTTCTGCATAACTATAATTGAGTTATGGTATTCAATTATTCTGCCAAAAGGTAAAAAGCTTTTTTAAGTTTACAAATAATAGTTGTTTACACACCCTTCTTGTTTGTATTTGTAAATCTAAACGCATGCCACACAACAAAAACGGAAAACAATCGACCATTCTCAATCCAGGTAAAAACAGATAGTTAACATCGCAAAAAAAATGTGGCTGTTTAAAAAAACGTGGCAGGGTATTCGATGCGCGAACAACCTGTCTCAAGGTGAATTTCTCGTACTATTTAAAGGTCTAAAGCCTCCTCTATCAACTCGATGATATCCTTCACCACAATTTTTCCCTCGTTTCCGGATGTTTTGACCGCGTCCGTGTACATGGTGTGATCTTTCGGGCAGGCAACCATAAATACGTCCACATTTCCCAGCGCCAGTGCTTCCTTGATGCGCATTTCGCTGGGGCGTTCATCGAGCGTGGAA
>CAYVDX010000524.1:0-3697 GCA_964450485.1 uncultured Calditrichaceae bacterium | reverse complement strand
AAATGCTGCGCCCTTTGCTAAATTCCTGATCAATAAAGAAGAAAGTCTGCGCCATGATACCGGAAATACGCGAAAAATTTAATGCTCAATTTGCTCAGAAAACCTACCTGGCGTTTCTAAATGACATGCATCGCAGCAACGACGACAGCCTGGTGTTTCGCGTGGCGGAAACGCCGCTTTTTCTTTCTAACGAAGTACGCGATCAGTTGATTAACGCAGCACATGACGTGGTAAAAGTCGTGCAACGCAGTGATTTTGCCGAAAAATGCAAAAACGCCGTGCCGGCCGGCATGAGCGTGGCCAATGAAGACGCGCACACCACTTTTTTGCAGGTGGATTTCGCGATTTGCCGCGATGAAAACGGCGGCTTTATTCCCCAACTTATCGAATTGCAGGGTTTTCCCTCGCTTTACACCTTTCAGCATTATATTGATCAAAAAATTCGTGAATATTTTTACACGCCGAACGGTTTTACGCCATTTTTCAGCGGGCTGGACAGCGACGGCTATCGCGAAACGCTCGGTAAAATTTTGTTGAGCGACAGTGATCCGGAAAATGTGATCTTGCTGGAATTGCAGCCCTTCAAGCAAAAAACACTCATCGATTTTCTGTTGACCGAAGCATATTACGGCATCACGCCGGTTTGCGTTACGGAAGTATTTCAGCGGGGCGGCAAGCTTTTTTACAAAAAAAACGGGCGGGAAATTCCGGTGGAACGGATTTATTACCGATTCATTTTTGATGAATTGATCCGAAAAAAAGCGCGGCCCGGTTTTGATCTCAACGCGGATTTGGACGTTACCTGGGTGGGACATCCAAACTGGTTTTTTAAAATCAGCAAGCACACCCTGCCGCTGATTGACAGCCCATTTTGCCCGAAATGCTATTATCTCAGCGAGTTGGACGAATATCCGTCCGACCTGGAAAATTACGTGCTGAAACCGTTGTATTCTTTTGCCGGCATCGGCGTTCAAATCGACGTGACCCGCGAAATGCTGGACGTAATTCCCGACCGCGAGAATTATATTTTGCAGAAAAAAATCGAATATACGCCGCTGCTTGAAACGCCGGACGGGCTTTCCCGGGCCGAAGTGCGGATGATGTTCGTTTGGGATGATGAGCCGATGCTGGTGAACAATTTACTGCGGTTGAGCAAGGGCAAAATGATGGGCGTGGATTACAATAAAAATAAAACCTGGGTGGGTTCTTCTGTCGCGTATCACCTGCCCTGATAAACAATGACGTTTTTTGATTGTCGGGGCGTACATTTGAACGCCCCTGCCGCCGCTTGGGTCCTCGTTCCACGGCTCCACCCTGGAACAACGCCCGGAGGCTCTGCCTCCAGTGACTTTGACACGAGGCAGAGCCTCGGTAGCCTGCTCCAGCGCGGAGCACTGGAGCGAGTTCTGCCTCGGCAGTCTGCACCAGCGCGGAGCACTGGAGCGAGTTTGCAAAATCTAACGGTTTGTTGTTGACGATCAAGCGAGCCTGGATTACTTATGAAACAAACACAAACAAACGGAAAACTTGATTTTAGTGTCGGCGCAAAAAATGCCATACACGTCTGCCTGGGGCTGCGCCCGGATGAGCGCATCACCATCATCGGCGGCGATGAATGCAGCGATATCATCGATGCGCTGGTGGCGCAGGTTGAAATAGTGGGTTCGGAATGCAGCGTTGTTTACCTGGAAAATTATTGCGAACGGCCCTGCCTGGATTTACCCCACGATATTTTAGTGGACATGAAAAAATCACAGGTGAGTTTGTATGTCGCGCACGCGCTGCCGGGCGAACTTCATCATCGCACCCAAGTGACGCGCGTTGCCACGGTGCACCACATGCGGCACGGACACATGGTGAACATTTCCCCAAAAATTATGATGCAAGGAATGCGAGCTGATTTCCGCAAGGTGGACGAACTGAGCGTGCGGTTGATCGAAAAAGCGCGTCGAACCCGGACAATCCGCGCGACCACGCCGGCCGGCACGGATATCGAAGCACATTTTTCACCAAAATTAAACTGGCTGAAAACCAGCGGAATCATCAGTGAAAAAAAATGGGGCAACCTGCCCGGCGGAGAAATTTTGACATCGCCGGCCCGCATCGACGGCGTTTTTGTGGTGGACGGCGTGATCGGCGATTACTTGTGCGATATTTACGGCGACCTTCGCGAAACGCCGCTGACCATCGAAATTGAAGATTCCCGGATCAAATCGCTGAAATGCGACAACGAATTGTTGGTAAAGGATTTCAGCGATTACACCGCCGTGGATGAAAACGCCAATCGCGTGGGTGAATTTGCCATCGGCACAAACATCGGCGTGCACGACATCATTGGCAACATTCTGCAGGATGAAAAAATTCCCGGCATTCACATCGCTTTCGGCGATCCCTATTGGGAGCACACCGGCCAGGATTGGAGTTCCGCGGCGCACATCGATTGTGTCGGGCGCGAGTTTACCATTTGGATGGACGACGAAATGGTTATGAACGGCGGAAAGTTTTTGATTTGAGAAACAGCCGGCAGATGCAAATATAAATCAAGAAATAAAATAATATGATAAAAAAAGAAGCCCTCACGGGTAACGCCCGCACTAATTTTTTTCACACAATTTTATTGTTGGGCGGGATGTTCGCATTGCTGGCGTTGTTAGGATTTTTGTTCGGGGGAATATCGGGCATTTGGTACGCGGCTTTGTTTGGCGCGACCCTTTTTCTTTTTAGCCCGCATATTTCTCCCCAATTTTTGATGCGCCTATATCGCGCCCGGCCGTTGAATCCTTATGAAGCGGAAGACATTTATGCGATCATCACAACGCTGGCAAAACGCGCCGGTTTACCTGCCGTTCCCCAATTATATTACCTTCCCACCCGGATGATGAACGCCTTTGCCGTGGGAAACCGAAAAAATGCGGTCATCGCCGTGACGGATGGGCTTTTAAGACGCCTGGATTCGCGGGAATTCGCCGGCGTGCTGGCGCATGAAATCAGTCACATCCGTCACAACGATCTTCGAGTGATGAGCATTGCTGACGTCATCAGCCGAATGACCAGCCTGCTGTCCACCTTCGGGCAATTGCTGTTATTTTTCAATTTGCCGCTGTTGTTGATGGGGCAGGTTACCATTTCCTGGTTGGGGATTTTGCTGCTGATCGCTGCGCCAACGATCAGTTCATTGATGCAATTGGCGCTTTCAAGAACCCGCGAATTTGACGCCGATTTAGGCGCGGTGGAATTAACCGGAGACCCGGACGGATTAGCCCGGGCCCTGCAAAAACTGGAATACTACCAGGGGAATTTGTGGCAAAGCGTGTTGATGCCCGGACGCCGGGTTCCCGATCCGTCAATTTTGCGCACTCACCCCCACACTGAAGAACGTGTCAGACGGCTGCAAGCCTTAAAAAGCGAATACCAACGCTTTCCCGAGGATAACAGCTTTTCGGATTTCAGCCTGCCTTCCCATTTCACGCAAATTATCAACCAACCGCGTTGGCATCATTTACGGGGAATTTGGTATTGAGGCTGGCAAAATTGACCTCGCAGTTCATTCGCAAGCAAAACACTTGCGCGGCGTGATAAGTTGTTGATATTTTTGATTGTACCTAAACTTGGCCCACTGATGAATGATCCGAAAAATTATTTGGTGATTGCGCACCGCGGCGAGTGAATCCTCTCACCCGAGAATACCTTGCAAGGG
>CAYVDX010000523.1:0-3699 GCA_964450485.1 uncultured Calditrichaceae bacterium | reverse complement strand
CCTGTAATCCCCCAACGCGCAGGCGAACGATTTTGTCGCCGGCCGGCAGCGGCTCGGTTTTTAAATCGAGAAATAATTCGGTGTCCCGCCCGCCGGCGCAGCCAATGTAAATATCGCCGTCCTCCTCGGAATCCAGATTGAGCAAAATGCGGCTTTCCAGCATATTTTCACCCAATTCAATCGCGCCGGTCAATCCGGTTTCTTCATCGATGGTGAACAGAAATTCCATGGGGCCGTGGGCAATATCCTTGCTTTCCATCACCGCCAATGCCGCGGCGACGCCAATGCCGTTATCCGCGCCCAACGTTGTGCCGTCGGCGGTAATCCAATCGCCGTCGCGCAGCAGTTTAATGGGATCTTTGGAAAAATCGTGAACCGTGTCTTTGTTTTTTTCGCAAACCATATCCAGGTGGTTTTGCAACGCCGCGGTTGGCGCGTTTTCGTGACCGGCTGTGCCCGGTTTTTTTACAACAATGTTATTTACCGCGTCTGTTTTTACGTTGAAACCGTTTCGCGCTGCCACGCTAAGCACGTATTGACGAATTTGTTCTTCATGTTTGGAACAGCGGGGGATGCGCGTGATTTGGTAAAAATGTTCCCACAATGCTTCGGGTTTAAGTCCTTTAAGTGCGTTTTCCATGATGAAATCTCCTGTTTATCGGTTCTGAAATTGTCAGTCACGATTTTGAAATAAATCCAAAACGTTGAAAGACGCAAGCGATTTGTGAGATCGTTTCGGTACGTTTGCCGTTTTGAGAAAAAATAAAAATAAACTTTTTTGAAGTTCTCAAAAAAAAGATCGAAAATGAATCTTACAGGTCAATGCACCTGTTATAATTTATTGAAGCGCCATTATCAAGGACGATAAAGGAGACGGTTCATGGAAAGAAAACGCTTCCCAGCCAAAAAGAACGGCTTTGTACAAGCTGAAAGCCAATCCACGGAAATTTTAGCAAAAGCAATTCATTTTATCAATGAGTGCGTGATTATCACAGACCTGAAAGGCAACATTGTTTACACCAATGAAGTTACTCAGAAAACCTATGGCTATACCGCGACGGAGTTATTAAATCAACCCGCAAGCCTGTTGGCTTCCCGCGAAAATTCATCCAATCTCGAAGCAATTTACCAAAAAACCCTAAATGGCGGTTGGCGGGGCAGGGTGATGAATCGTCGCAAAACCGGGGAGGAATTTCCGGTTGATGTGAGCACCTCCGCGATTCGCGATGACCGCGGAGAAGCGCTTGCCCTAATTGCGGTTACCCGTGATGTGACTGAGCAAAAAACCGCCGAAGAGGCGCTGCATCATGCAGAGTTGAAAATCCAGGCCATGCAAAAAATTGAAGCCATCGGCCAGTTGGCGGGCGGGATTGCGCATGATTTTAATAATATGCTGACGGTGATCAACGGCTACACGCAGATGATGCTGGAAGCCAGGGACACAAAAGAAAAGCAGAAAAAAAATCTCATTCAGATTCTGGAAGCCGGCGAAAAGGCAAAACGAATGACGCAGCAACTTTTAGCTTTTGGCCGACGTCAGCACATGAAGCCGGTTGTTATGAATTTAAACCACGTCATCAAAGACATGAGTCGGCTGTTGAAGCGGGTCATCGGTGAAGATATTGAGCTGCGTACTCATTTGGAAGCTGATTTGGGGCACGTCAAACTCGATCAAAGCCAGGTTGAGCAAATTGTGATGAACCTGGCGATCAATGCCCGCGACGCGATGCTTCGCGGGGGAAGACTGACCATCGAAACAGCAAATGTCGAGCTGGATGAAGATTATGGCCAGTCGCATATTGCTTATATTCGCAAGGGAAGATATGTCATGTTTGCCGTTAGCGACAATGGCGCCGGCATGGATAGCGAGGTTCAATCGCGCATCTTTGAGCCGTTTTTTACGACAAAGGAAACGGGAAAAGGCACCGGCCTGGGGTTGGCCACGGTTTACGGCATTGTTAAGCAAAGCAATGGTTACATTTGGGCGTACAGCGAAAAAAATATCGGCACGACGTTCAAACTTTATTTCCCGATCGTGGATGAGCCGGTAAGCAGCGCCGCCGGGGAAAAACCGGCCCAACCGCAACATTATTCGGGAACCGAAAAAATATTGTTGGTGGAAGATGAGGAATCCGTGCGACGGGTTGTAAAAAAACTGCTCTCGGATTGCGGCTACCAAGTCTCCGCGACAAACAATGGTAAAGAAGCGCTTGAGTTTTGCCGGGAAAATAGTGAACAATTTGATATGTTGATCACGGATATCGTCATGCCGCAACTCGGCGGGATTGAGCTGGCGAACGAACTAATTCCCCAATACCCTGAGATGAAAGTGATGTACATGTCCGGCTATACCGACAAAACCATTGTAAAACACGGGGTTTTAGGCGCTGACGCAGCGTATATCCAAAAACCCTTTTCGATAAATGATTTCTCCCGGCGGGTGCGGGAAATATTGGATGCCTGATTTTATTTGGAATTCTTTACCGCGGAGTCCGAGAGGAGCGCAGAGCGAATATAACAAAGAAATTTCTCCGAATGATCCGTTAATACATACATGGTGTTTGTGTAGCTCTAACAGCTTTAGAAGCGCATCCGCACTTTCGTACAGTCCAAAAACGTCTTTGTTCTTTTGTCTTGATACAAAAGAACCAAAAAATCAAGGCGGAATTAAACTCGACGCCCAAAAAACGGGCGTCTCAGACAGAAATTCCGCCAAAAACAAACAACCGGATCAATCAAATGGTAATACACCCGGCATTGTGTTTTCCAAAATATTGATGCTACACAAATACCATACATGTTATCGTTGAGGTAAGTGGATAAAAATACTGGTCAATTATAGACAAAATGATTAATGACAAAATCATTAATAGACCTTATTCCCAAGCAAATAGTTGTATAAAATGGCGTTAAGCAGGTTAATGAGAAGCCGGTTGTTTCATGTTCAAGGCGAAAGTTTAATCTCGGCGGCACAGCTTGTTTGTGGATTAGCATCGTCTTACCTCGAAAAATTGCAAAGCATCAGAAGAAATAGAGATAATTTTTCATTGGTGAAAATTTTTAGGTCATATAAAACAATAACTTAGCCATGCATAAGGTCTAATATATCTTTTTGTTTTTAATGATTTTGTCATCAATTATTTTGTCTGATTTTAAATATAAAATAATTTTGTTTAGCTACTTAAACAGCTTGCTGCCATGCTATCAAACGGCCTTTACCGATCAAATTCCAGCGGTTCGCGATCTTTAACCTTTGACAGAACATTCAAATATTTTTCACGGCTGCCGCGTTTAGACCGTTCTTCTAAATATTTTTCAGTATCCAGCGCGGAAAGTTTTTCAGCCAAAGCGGTTGCAATAAATTGATTAATCGAAATTTTATCCTGTGATGCCAACACTTTTACGCGTTTATGCAAAGAGTCCGGTATCCTGATGCTTAAAGTACTCATTTTGATTTCTCCATCATTTTTAGAAACACTTTTGGTGTAAGCGCCTTTATTCCAAATTTTTCAACGCCTTGGAAATCTTTTAAATTGTGTGTTATAATGAATTTACTACCGGATTCTACCGCCACTTCCAGAACCATATCATCTTTTAAGTCTCTTAGGTAAGGGCGCCATAAAAAATATATTTTTCGTTTGTTCGATATTCTACAGATATAATCCAGAAAATCTCCAACATCAGATTTATGAATTCCTA
>CAYVDX010000522.1:0-3713 GCA_964450485.1 uncultured Calditrichaceae bacterium | reverse complement strand
ATCTGGATTATGAATCGCGACGGTTCAGACAAGCGCCAACTCACCAAAGAAGATTTCCGTCTGCTGAACAACGCGGTCTGGATGCCGGATGGGGAGTATCTCATTGCCCGGAAGCATTTTACCAGCCACCGTTCGCTGGGCGCCGGCGAAATGTGGCTCTATCATCGCTCCGGCGGAAATGGTCTGCAACTGACCAAGCGCAAAAATGATCAGCAGGACGCCGGCGAGCCGTGCATTTCGCCGGACGGACGCTTTTTGTATTACAGCGAAGACATGAGCGGCGGCAGCACATTTCAATATAACAAAGATCCCAACGGGCAAATTTACGCCATTCGCCGGTTAAATTTGCAAACCGGTGAACTGGTCAATTTTATCACCGTACAAGGCGGGGCAGCACGACCGCAGGCGTCGCCGGACGGCAAATATCTCGCCTTTGTGCGGCGCGTTCGCGAAAAATCAGTGCTTTTTATTTACGATTTGCGAACCGGGGAAATGTGGCCTGTTTTTGATCGCCTGAGCCGCGATCAGCAGGAAACCTGGGCGATTTTCGGGGTGTATCCCAATTACAACTGGACGCCGGATGGCAGCGCAATCATCGTATGGGCAACGGGAAAAATTTGGCGAATTGATGTCGCCGGCGGCGATGCGGTGGAAGTCCCCTTCACCGTGAAATCGAAGCAAATCATCACCCGGGCCGTGCGTTTTAAGCAGGCCGTTGACTCGGATGAATTTGAAGCAAAAATGATTCGCCAGGCCGTTACCGCTCCCCCGGCAGCCGGCAATTGGCTGGTTTTCAACGCGGTCGGACAGCTCTGGAAAAAACGCTTGCCCGACGGAAAACCGCGGCGGCTCACTCGCGACAACGGCTGGTTTGAATTCGAACCCTCGTTCAGCCCGGACGGGCAATGGGTGGTTTACACGACTTGGAACGACACGTCCATGGGATCGATTCGCAAAGTGCGTCTGCGCGGCGGCAAGTCCATCAAGCTTACGCATCGTAAAGGCCATTATTTTTCGCCGTCATTTTCACCGGATGGATCGACCATCGTTTACCGGCGCGGCCGCGGCAGTTCCATCCGGGGATTCACACACGCCGTAAAACCCGGTATATATTTGATTTCCAGCGACGATCAGGATCAGGTCGGCACGTTCATCACCAAGGAAGGCGAGAAACCGCGCTTCGATAAATTTAGTGAGCGGATTTACTATTTTGTGGATGGCATGACCAAAAAAATCAACAGCGTGGATCTTTCCGGGCACGATAAACGCACTCATTTTACCTCGACTTACGCCACGGATGTGGCAATCAGCCCGGATGAAAAATGGGTGGCTTTCCAGGAATTATTCAACGTTTACATCACGCCCTTTCCCAAAACCGGGAAGGCGATTGACCTGAACAGTAAAAGCAAGGCGATTCCCCTGAAAAAAGTCAGCCGCGACGCCGGCAATTTCCTGCACTGGTCCGCGGACAGTAAAAAACTGCATTGGGTCATCGGCCCGGAATATTTTACCCGCGATCTGTCGAGCACTTTTGAATTTTTACCCGACGCGCCGGACAGTTTGCCGGGAGCGGATTCCACGGGCATTTCCATTGATTTATTCGTCGCAACGGATCATCCCGCCGGAAAACTGGCGCTGACAAACGCGCGGATCATCACCATGAATGGCGATGAAGTGATCGAAAACGGCGCGATTGTGATCGACGGCAATCGCATCGCAGCCATCGGTAAAACAGGGGATGTGACCATCCCGGCTGACGCGCGCCGCATTGACGTCAGCGGAAAAACCATCATGCCGGGAATCATCGATGTGCACGCGCACGCCCGGCATTTCGGCAATTTTATAACCGCGCGGCAGCATTGGCCGTATTTCGCAAATCTTGCCTACGGCGTGACCACCATGCACGATCCCTCGGCTTCGACGGAAACTGTTTTTGCCCAGTCCGAGTTGGTCAAAGCCGGTAAAATGGTCGGTCCGCGGGTGTTTTCCACGGGCACGATTCTTTATGGCGCGGAAGGCGATTTCAAAGCCGTGATCAACAGTTTGGACGATGCACGTTCGCATCTGCGACGCATGAAAGCGGTGGGCGCGTTTTCGGTCAAAAGCTACAACCAACCGCGTCGCGACCAGCGTCAGCAGATCATTCAGGCCGCGCGGGAATTGCACATGAATGTTTACCCGGAGGGCGGCTCCACTTTTTTTCACAACCTGAGCATGATTTTGGACGGACACACCGGCATCGAGCACAGCATTCCGGTCGCGCCGCTTTATGACGACGTGATCAGCCTGTGGGCGGCCAGTGCGACTGGCTACACACCGACCCTGATCGTGAGTTACGGCGGCCAGTGGGGCGAGCGATATTGGTACCAGCATAGCCAAGTCTGGAAAAAAACACGGCTGCTCAATTTTACACCGCGCCCGGTGATTGATGCGCGTTCCATCCGCCGTTCCATGTCGCCGGATTCGGAATACAATCATTTCAATGTCGCAAAATCGGCGAAAAAGCTGGCCGATCGCGGGGTGAAAGTCAACCTCGGGGCGCACGGGCAATTGCAAGGCCTGGGCGCGCACTGGGAGTTGTGGATGCTTGCCCAGGGCGGGATGACGCCGCTGGAAGCGATCCGCTGCGCGACCCTGAACGGCGCGCATTATTTGGGCATGGAAGACGAGATCGGCTCGCTGCAGGCGGGCAAGCTGGCTGATCTGATTGTGTTGGATAAAAATCCGCTGGAGAATATCCACAACACCGAGTTTGTGCGCTATGTGATGGTCAACGGACGGCTTTTTGACGCGGAAACCATGAACGAAATCGGCAATCATCCGCGCAAACGGACGCCTTTTTATTGGGAAAATCCCCGCACCAGCGATGCGTTCATCTGGCAGCCGGGCGTCGGCGTTGACGAGGCGGAATGCGGTTGCACATTGTTGAAGTAAAAAGTGAAAAGTGGGAATGCTTGTCCCGGACGTCGGGATGGGAAATGGAAAAGATCAGTACAAATTAAAAGGAGTGCAGACTTTCGTCTGCTAATTAGAAGAAAGTCAAATCCATCCCGCGACAAGTAATACTAATTTGATTTTATAATGTCTTGATGTTCCATTATAGTCGCCCATTGCTAAGGGGAGATTTATAAGCGCAAACGCCAGCGTCATTTATGGCGCTTCCAATAATGCGCCGGGGGATTAATTCCCGGCGAAAATCAAACAACCGTATCAAACGGAGTGCAAAAATGCAACAACCTAAAAACCTCGAAAAAGCATTAGATCAAATCCGCACTTTTGTTGAGAACGAGTTATTCCCGTTAGAGACTGTCCAACGCGCCGGCGGGTACGCAAAGTTGCTGCCGCTGTTGGAAGAAAAACGCGGCAAAGTAAAGGCAATGGGATTATGGACGCCGCAAATTTCCCGGAAATGGGGCGGCCCGGGATTTTCATTGGCGGAATTTGGGCGGATCAGCGAAGCATTGGGACGCAGTCCTTACGGGCATTACGCTTTCAATTGCCAGGCCCCGGATTCCGGAAACATGGAAATTCTGATCGAACACGGCACGCCGGCGCAGCAGGAGGCCTATTTGCAGCCGTTACTGCGCGGCGAAATTCGCAGTTGCTTTTCCATGACCGAGCCGGCATTTGCCGGTTCAAATCCGGTGATGATGGGAACAACCGCGGTAAAAGACGGCGACGATTACGTGATCAACGGGCACAAATGGTTTACT
>CAYVDX010000521.1:0-3713 GCA_964450485.1 uncultured Calditrichaceae bacterium | reverse complement strand
TGTCCCCCGGCAAATCCAAGCTCCGTCAAGTGCGGAATATGAGTAATAAATCCTGCGAGGGTGTTCGTGAATGAATATTTCGTCCCCGACGGGACCCCATTCCGGGGAATCCAACGGCGCTATAAATTTTTTGGTCCCTAACGGGACAAGAAAAAAGAAGAACCAAATAACTGTTTTTTCCAAGGTCATGATTTTGCTAAACGGCTTACTTTTCTGCAATTTGCCATGCAACCTTTAACGATTTAATATGACCAAAATCCGCACCAAACTGATCCTGATTTTCCTGGCCATTGCGCTGCTGCCGCTGGTTCCCATCATTTGGTTGGTGAATGACATGGTGCATCAGAGCTATCAAATCGGCGTCAATCCGCAGGTGGAAGCGGCGCTGGAGAACGGCGTGAGCTATTCCCGGGAATTGTATCAACGAAACAAAACGCGGCTTTCCGAAACGCTTGCGGAAACGGTGGTGAACATCGCGCAGCCGCAACTGCCGGAGGATTCGCAGACTTGGCGTTTTTTATCGCTGCAAATTTACGATAGCGATGGAAATTTACTTGCACAAAAAAACCGCGAGGGCATGGTACCACTGCTGAATGCCAGCCATTTCTCTCAATTGGCGGAGACGGCCGGGCAAAAAATCGTCTTTTCCGACCGCGCGGCCAATCGATTTATCGCGCTGGAAATGCGCCGCCAAAACGGGCGGAAAATATTCGTTGCGCTGACCGCGGCGTTGGATGAAAATTTTCTCAAAAACTCCCAACACAGTTTGGATGTTTACCAGCTTTACCGCACCCTGTCGCTTTCCCCGGCGTCGATTCCCCGGAAATTTTTGTACGCATTTTTGCTGCTCAGCGCGTTGGTGGTGCTGGCAACCGTGGGCGTCGCCGTGCGGCTTTCCAAACGTCTCACCCAACCGATTGGCGAGTTAGTCAAAGGCACGCAGGAAGTGGGACGCGGCAATCTCGATTATCGCGTGGCCGCGCAAAATGGCGATGAAATCGGCGAATTGGTGAGGCATTTCAACCGAATGGCCGGGGAATTGAAGGATTTTCAGGAGAAAACCATTTACCTGGAAAAAATGGCGGCCTGGCAGGAAATCGCCCGGCGGCTGGCCCACGAAATCAAAAACCCGTTGACGCCCATCCAACTCACCATTCAGGAAATGGTGGATCAATACGACGGCAGCGACGCGGATTATCAACAATTGCTGCGGGAATGCCACACGATTATCAACGAAGAAATCGAAAATCTGCGGCGGCTGGTGCGGGAATTTTCCGATTTTGGACGGCTGCCGGAATTGCAGCTCAGCGAAGGCGATCTTCCGCCGGTGATCGAAGATGTGCGCAAATTGTATCCGCATCGCGAGATCGCGCTGAAAATTGAGAACGACATTCCGCCGCTCAAATTTGATGAAGACCGCATCCGCCGGGTGTTGATCAACCTGATCGAAAACGCGATTCAAGCGGATCCCTCCGGGCAGCCGATCATCATTTCCGCTGGCAAAAACGGAAATTTTGTGGAAATCGCCGTGCGGGATCGCGGCAGCGGGATTGCTTCGGATTTGCAGCAGAAGATTTTTCAGCCGTATATGACCACCAAAAAACAGGGCGTTGGCCTGGGGCTGGCCATCACCCGCAAAATTGTCGAAGAGCACGACGGAACCATTCGCGTCTCTTCGGCGCCGGGGAAAGGGAGTGTTTTTACGGTGCGGCTGCCGGTGAAGTGATCGTTCCCGATGAAGAGATTTCCCTTCCTGGTAAAAGGTTTACATAAGAATTCCTTTATTTTTGAGAAATATCGTAATAAATTAATGTGAGTTCGACGTAAGAAAAATTGGAACGCGGATGACGCTGATAAAGCGGATTTACGCGGATGAAGTTCTTTTAAACAATTTATTTAACATATTGTTTTATTTTAAATTAGGTTTTTGAAAAAAATTGTACATTATCTGTGAAAATCCGTCAAATCCGTGTCATCCGCGTTCCATCTTCTTTATATCAAACTGACGTTAAATTAAAATAAATAGGACTTATAAAAACAATTATAGGCTCAAAATGAAGAAATCAGTTTACTTAGATACAACAATTCCAAGTTACTATTATGATAAACGAAGTGAATTAAAATATCCCTGCGAAATAACAAGAAAATGGTGGAAAGAAGAGCGTCGAAATTATGATATTTTTATATCGTTTGAAACAATTGCGGAACTAAATCGAGGAAATTATCCGCGCAAAGAGGAAATATTAGAATTCGTTAACGCAATCGAACAATTAGATCAATCGCGTGATATAAAGAACATCGTTGAACATTACATAAAAAACACATTAATGCCGAAAGATGTTCGGGGAGATGCTGTTCATTTGGCCTATGCGTCTTATTATAAAATTGATTTTTTACTAACCTGGAACTGTAATCATTTAGCAAATGCCAATAAAAAGCAGCACATTAAAATTATAAATTCACAGTTAGACCTATTTACACCGGAAATCATTACACCATTAGAATTATTTACGGAGAAATAATATGTACACTAACGATTTGTTAGAAGAAAAATATAAAGCCCAAAAAAAATTATCAAGAGCGGCGGAAAGCGCCAATATCGATTATTTAGAATTTATAGAAGCTGAAGTAAAAAGCTTATATGCTGAACGGGGTTGGAAATTAAAATATTCAAAACGAAAAGGTGGATTTCTTCGTCAAGTTGTCCCGAAAACCCGTGCAGAGTGATCCTGATAATAAGATTTGGCAAAAAGATTTTAAAACAAGGAGAGCAAAATGACCTGTGTAATTTGCAAGCACGGAAATACCAAGTTCGGTTATACGACAGTTACCCTGCTACGGGAGAATACAACTGTCATTTTCAAGGAAGTTCCGGCGGATATTTGTGAAAATTGCGGTGAATATTATCTATCCGAAGAAATTACCGGCAAGCTGTTGGAGCGGGCGGAGGAAGCCGTTAAAAAAGGCGCTGAAGTGGAAATTTTAAAATTTGCTGCCTGAACGGGTTTTTCAAACGGTATTTGCGCAGTGACTCTAAACTGACAATTGCAGATTAGCCGTTTCGGATTGCAGTATCTCGTGTTTCTAAATACAGTAAAGACAGCTTCTTACTGCCTTATTTAGACAAGGCTTCCTATAGTTTAGGAAGAAAATTTTTAGAAGTATAATACAAATCAATTAGTTTAGAGCTCAAAGAGATAAATAAGGATAAACAATGCTTGAATCACATATTAATGCAATTGAAAGAGTGTTAATAGCCCAAAGTCAGACAGCTAAAAATGCTGGCCACCCAAATTTACGTGGAGGTCCAAGAGAGTGGTTCATTCGTGATTTTTTAAGCAGCCATTTACCAGGGACATTGGAAATTGGACAAGGTGAAATTCTCGATGTTAATTCTGTGCCTAATCCATCAAAAGGTAATTATAGACCTCAAATTGATATAGTGATCTACCGGAAAGATTTACCAAAGATAACATATTCAAAAACAGATTCTGCATATTTTGTTGAAGGGGGTAATGGCAACAATCGAATCAAAATCTGTGCTCACAGGCCAGGACCTTGAGAAGGTAAACAATGCTTCAATAACTCACTCAAAACTTAGTGTAGGAAAATCACCAGGAATGACTGTTGGTAAAATTCATGAAAGACCATATAATTACTGATGTTACGCGCTTTAGATTCTATTTTACGCGAGGCAGAGCCTCGCAGCGAAC